>JAGFJD010000356.1 GCA_024102975.1 Phaeodactylibacter sp.
TGCTCTGCCGCAGGGCTTGCTAGGGCTCCTCCGCCTGCCATAGCTGAAGGCAGGACTAGGTACACCCTGCACTGGCTTAGAGCCCCTGGGCGCAGGCCCTTCTGTCAACCGCAGTTTTAAACATGCCATGGTTAACCCGCAGCAAACAACGAACAACAAACAACCCCACCTTCCCGCACTGCCCCGACGTCTCCGTTGCATCACGTTCTAACCACTAAATAAGACGGATGCCCCCCCTCTGAAAGTTCGGCGGCGGGGGGGATTTAACAAAATATTACGGCATCAAAGCCCTGTACTTGCCCAAAAGCTTCCATAAATGCAGAATAATTCTTATTTTGATTAGCGCTTTCGATAGAGGAGACTATAACGATTGCGATTTCGACTTTCTTTTTGCCGGTCTTTCTTCAACTACTGCCTGAAGAAAGACTTTTTTTTTGGCGGCCGCTCGTGCCGCGATCATCCTGATCGCCCGGCCCACTCCCCGTTCATGCCATAACCACCTTCCCCCGTGCCGCGATCATTCTGGTCGCAAGGCCCCATGAAACAGGCTTATAATACTACTCATAAAGCCAGTTCGGGATGCATCCGGGAATACACAGGCTCTAAACCCCGATTGGGTCGAGAGTTGTTGGTTGCCTGTTGCCTGTTTTCGGTGGGTGCGATTCTGGTTTGTACCCTCTTGTGGTTTTCGGAATGAAAACTTCCAAAATGTACGCTGTTAATCGTTTCAGGGTTCCCTTGGCCCATGGTTTGCGGGGCACGGGCGGCACACCACTGGACAAAATGGTTTTGGACACAGAGACCACTGAGGCCAACACAGAGTACATGTAGTGTTTTCCATTGATAATCAGGTCTTTGTGTGGCTCTGTGCCTTCTCGGCGTACTCTGTGTCCAGAAAAATGTCTAGTAGTGTGCACGGGCGGCTTAACAATGGGCCAATGCAGCCATGGAACCATCAATTTCAGGGCATTTCCCAGGCGATACGCCAAAGGGGCACAAATGGGAACCGCACCCGTTTTCGGTTCCCGGGAACAAACAACAAAAAAAGGGGCGCCGCTTGAAATATTCCCAAAAAAACAATAAGAAAACCCGCCCCCGGTTCGTTGTTTGCAGGAAGATATAGCAACCCGCTTCCAATACCACGGCCCGGCTTTTTGCCCTATCCGGCCGGCGCACTGTTGAGATACCGCCAAAAGCCGGGCCAATATAAACTAACGTCCACATGAAAAAGCCTTATGTCTATGCCGCCATCCTGTTGATGGCCACCCCATTCTGTATATCCGCGCAGGTCGACAACCAGCTGATGCAGCTCAAGTCCGAACAATCCGTTTTCGGCACGGCAGACCTCGACCAGATCAGCCGGCTGATGTACACCGTGCCGGGCATCGGCCGCGACCCCCGCGACATGCTGGAGCGGCAGAGCATCAAACCTTACATGATGCCCGTCCGAAAGATCGGCCCCCGCGGCTCGGAGCTGAGCTACATCCTGGCCAGCTGCCTGGAGTACTACGTCAACCTCAACCAGAACTACAAGGACAACCTCAGCCCCGACTTCCTGTCGCTCAACCTGGAAGGCGCCGGCAAGCGCGTCACTCCCCAGGAAGCCTTCCGCTTCCTCGCCGACCAGGGTACGGTCAGCGCTTCCATCATGCCGTTCGGTTCGACGACCATCCCCAACGCCGTCTACGCCACGAAAAAATACCAGATCAACAACTACCTGCACGTCGTCCGCGACGTGATGAAAGGCAGGCAGAAGGTCTTCGAAGTGCGCAAGGCCATCATCCGCGGCAACCCGGTGGTGGTGGATTTGCTGGCCGACGGCAGCATCCGCAGCCTCATCCGGCAGGATACCTGGAAACCGCCAGGCCAGCCCACCGAACGTTTCCCCCTCATGGTCGTTGGTTATGACGAAACCCGCGAAGCCTTCGAAGTGATGGGCTGCTGGGGCAGCACCTGGGGCGATAGCGGTTACCTCTGGATCCGATACGACGATTTCGAGAAGTATGCGCAGGATGGGTATGTGATGGTGCCGCAGGTGACTTATTAGGGGGCTGTTCGCTGTTTGCTTTTCGCTTTTCGCTTTTCGCTGTTTGCTTTTCGCTGTTCGCTGTTCGGGCCTCAACGGCCCCGGCCTGCGCCGGGATGTCGCTGCCCTCCACATCAATAGTAATCATCCATGAAACGCATTGGCCTCCTCTCCGACACCCACTCTTTCCTGGACGACAGCATCTTCCGGTACTTCGGAGAATGCGATGAGGTCTGGCACGCCGGCGATATCGGCGATGCCGCTGTCGTGGACCGCCTGGAAGCCTTTCGCCCCCTGCGCGCCGTACACGGCAACATCGACGAACCGGCGATGCGCCGCCGCTTCCCCGAGGACCTGCGTTTTGAATGTGAAGGCGTCGACGTTTTTATTACCCACATCGGTGGTTACCCCGGGCGCTACAGCAAGCGGGCCGGCGCCATCATCCGGCAAAACCCGCCCCGCCTGTTCATCTGCGGCCATTCCCACATCCTGAAAGTCATGCCGGACAAGAAGCACGGCCTGCTGCACATCAACCCCGGGGCCGCCGGCCGGCAGGGCTTCCACAAGGTGCGGACCGTCGTGCGGTTTACCCTGGATGAGGGGGATATCCGGGACCTTCAGGTGATCGAGCTGGGGCCGAGAGTGGACAGGATGACAGGATTGGTAGATTGACAGGATTGGGTTTCAACAAGGGGTGCCAGAGGGGCAATTGTCATTTTGTTGGTCTGAGTGGTGCCTGGGGATTATTATATTGTTGAAGGGGTTCTTCGGGACTGTTCGCTATTCGCTGTTCGCCGTTCGCAAAGCCCCGGAGAATGCCCTCCGCCTCTCTCAGGCCAACCATCCAACCTCCCCTGGCCTCCACTGAGCTAGCAATATAACAATCCCCGACATCCCTGCTGCCAAAATGTCACCATACGTTAATGAAAATTTAAAACCCCACCCCCATACAGCCCTGGCATTTTCTTTGAACGTTATTGGATAAGCATTCAGGCTTTTTTCGAGTGGGAATTGACTTCTGGCCAATAACCTGTTTAAAAGAAGTTAATATGACACCATTAAAAAGTTACCTCAACGAAATGATGGGCAGCATGCCCAACCCGCCGCCGGAAAATCCTGTTGCCGGCAGTTGATACAGCATGCAGGCTGTGCCCGCCCTTTCCTGTTGAACCTGACAATCTTTCAAAAGATAAAATTCAAACAGCTATGAAAAAGAATCTCTTATATTCCGCCCTCGTGGCGTTGCTGGTCACCGGGACGACGCTCGGCATCTACTCCTGGTTCCAGAAAGACAACCGCACCGTAAAGATCGAACACATCAACGGCAGCCCGTCGAAGAGCGTAGCCTGGACGGTAGATGAAGACGGGGACGTAGTGCCTCTCGATTTCACCCGGATCGCCGGGCAGGTGGTCAATGCCGTGGTGCACATCAAGTCGACTCAAACCTTCTCCGGGCGGCAGCAGGACCCCAACGCCTTTCGCCAGCTGCCCGACCCGTTCCGGGAGTTCTTCGGCAACCCGGAAGACAGTCCCTTCTTCCGCTTTGAAAACCCGCGCGGCAACGGCCCGCAGGTGCGCGTAGGCACCGGCTCCGGCGTGATCATCAACGAAGGCGGCTACATCGTGACCAACAACCACGTGGTGGCCGACGCCGAGGACCTCGAAGTAACCCTGTACGACAACCGCACCTTCAAAGCCACGGTAGTCGGCACGGACCCCAACACCGACCTGGCCCTGATCCAGATCAAGGCCAAAGGCCTGCCGACCCTGCCGCTGGTTAATTCTGACGAAGTGAAGCTCGGGGAGTGGGTGCTGGCCGTCGGCAACCCGATGGGGCTCAACTCCACCGTCACCGCCGGCATCGTCAGCGCCAAAGCGCGCAACATCAACATCCTGCGCGAGCAGTACGCCGTGGAGAGCTTCATACAGACCGACGCGGCCATCAACCCGGGCAACAGCGGCGGTGCCCTGGTCAACCTGCAGGGCGGCCTGATCGGCATCAACACCGCCATCGCCAGCCCGACCGGCGCCTACGCCGGCTACGGCTTCGCCGTGCCCGCCAATATCGTCAGCAAGGTGGTCGAAGACCTGCTGCAGTACGGCGTGGTGCAGCGCGGCGTGCTCGGCGTCATGATCCGCTCCGTTGACGGCGCGCTGGCCAAGGAAAAAGGCCTGGACGTGACCAAGGGGGCCTACGTAGACAGCCTGATGGAAAACAGCGCCGCCGCGGCCGCCGGCATCAAGGCAGGCGACGTAGTGCTGGAGGTGGAAGGCCGGCCGATACAATCCTCGCCCGAGCTGCAGGAGATGATCGCCCGCTACCGCCCCGGCGACAAGGTAGCCGTCAAAGTAGACCGCCAGGGCAAGACGAAGTCCTTCGAAGTGGTGCTGAACAATCGCCAGGGCAGCACAGCCATGGTCGAAAAGCCGGAGCAGAAGGGCACCCTGGGCATGCTCGGCGCCGAATTCGAAACGCTGAGCGCCGATTCCGCCCGCAAGCTGGACATCGACGGGGGCGTTAAAGTCACCAGGCTGTATTCCGGCAAGCTGCGCCGGTACACCGACATGCGCGAAGGCTTCATCATCACCAAAGTGGACGGCCGCAGCGTGGCCAGCGTCGAGGATTTCGCCAAAGCCCTGGAAGGCAAGTCCGGCGGCGTAATGCTCGAAGGGGTGTATGAGGATATCCCGGGCACGCATTACTACGCCTTCGGCATGCAGTAAGCTTAGGACGGGCCACTTTCAAGTGGCCCGTTGCTGACAGAAAAAAGAGGCCGGGAGCAAAGACTCCGGCCTCTTTTTTTATCCGTTTATAACATTTGGACAGACGTCGCCTGGGACGACCCGTTATTGTGCGTTACCGAAACGTCGTTGTTGTGGTTGATGGCATCCCGGGCGAGGGAAAGCCACTGGTTGTGCAATACCCGCTGGGCTGCCGTAGGAGGGCCCGAAGTGTAGGGCCACAGGAGAAAATAAGAAGTTCCGTAGCCGTACCACTGGCTGAATTCTGCCTGGCCGTCCCCGTCGTTATCCACCCATTGCCCGATAGCGTTGGTTTGGCCGATGTCGATGCGCACGGCTGTATTTCGCATGGTATCCCGCGCTTCCTGCCAGGTCAACAAGGGGTTGGCGGAGAGCACCAGGGCCGCAGTGCCGGCGATGGTAGGGGAGGCGTGGCTCGTCCCCCCGAAGGAAGTCGCATAATCGTTGCAGGTTCCGGGGCCGGTGCAGCCGTCGAGGTTGCCTTGCCCGACGACCACCGTGGTCGTCGTAGGATCGACCAGGGTGCCAGTGCCGGCGGCATAGCAGGTATGGCTGGGCGCGACGATGTCTACCTCCGGGCCGTAAGGAGAATACAGCGCCCGGGTATCGACGGCGACGGCGATGTTGTTGGTATTGCCGTTGGGGTCGGCCTGCGCGCTGTTGACCGGGCTGGTGGGGTTGGCGTTGATGCTTGCCCCGACGGCAACTGTGCGGTTGTAGGCGGCGAAGGTCCGCAGCGCGCTGAACTGGATGTAGCCCAAATTGCCCAGGGAAAACGTGACGATAGCGCCCAGCCCGTTTCGGCCTTCCTCCGTGATCCGGTCAAAGGCGTTCTGCAGGGGTGTCGACAGCGCTGAACCGGTGCTGCCCCACGAGTTGCTGATGACGTCGGCCGGCTGGGCCGGAAGCGCGGGGAAATTGGCGATCGGGCTGCCATTGTCGATGCCCGCCGCCCACAGTAAAGCATCCGCCATTTCGGATCCGGTGACGAGGAACGGCAGCTCCACCCCGATCAGGTGGCAATTCGGAGCAATGCCGGCGGTGCCCCGCCCGTTGTCGAACGAAGCGGTGGCGACCCCTGCGCACTGGGTGCCGTGGTTGCCGTCCAGCCCGCCGGTGGTTTGGTTGGCATAGGCCGTAAAGTCGAACGAACGGATCAGCTTCGGAGTTCCGTCCGATAAAGCAGCGGTGAGTTCCGGATGTCCGGGATTCACGCCGTGAGGGTCAAAGACGGCTCCGCCAGTTTTTTCACCCGGCCTTCGCTCACGCCCTCTTTAAACCGGACGAAAAGGGTGTCCGTCAGCCCGTATTCGGCCTCCGCCCCCCGTTTGACAATAAAAGCCGCATTAGCCTGCCTGTCTTTACCTCCCGCCTGCCGGCAGAGCTGTCCGATGCGGCGGGATGCCGATTTTATCGTCTCTCCCTGGGGCAAGCGCACTCTGGAAAGCGCGGAGAACATGCCTCCCCGTTGTGCCGGCGCCTGCTTGTCTGTAGCAAACCCGGAACCCTCAATGGCATCCGCTATCGCTTTCCCGGCGTTTTCTCCCCGCCCGGCGAGCAGGAAATGCCCTTCTTCCCGCTGGACACACCACTGGACAAAATGGTTTTGGACACAGAGCGCACAGAGTCCAACACTATTAATCTCTGCTTTTTCGGAAACGTTACGAGGTGGGGATAAAAGATGTGGTATTAATTTCCCGCTTTTATTAACTTGCGAACCTCAAACCCAACAAAACAAAACTGCGCGCCGCGTCCATGACCGTTTACCTTTGAAAACCACCGACTATGGCTGACGAAGAAAGCCTGTACCGGATCTTCAAGCTGATCCGGTTGCTGAACACGCCACCGCCCAAATCGGCGAAGCACCTAATGGAAAGCCTCGGGCGTTCCAGCTCTCAATTCTACCGGGATTTAAAACTGCTGGACCGCCTCGGTTATCCGCTGGAAAAGGATAAACACGACCGCTGGTACCTGCAGTTCCAGTTCGAAAAGGGCAAGAAGAGCGTGCTGGAGCCGGAAGAGCTGTTTTTCCTGCAGGAGCACCTTCAGCAATCGGGCGCCTCTTCCCCGCTCGCCCAGAGCATCCTCCACAAGTTCGACCGCAACCTCTCGATGATCCCGCTGGCGGACGCCCTGCCGCAGCTGCACAGCAGCCGCGTCCTGCAGTTGATCCGCACGGGCATAGAAACCCAGCGCTGTATCCTCCTGCGCGGCTACCACTCCCTGGCGAGCAGCACCATGAGCGACCGCCGGTGCGAGCCCCTGGAGATCACCCTCGACCACCGCTACCTCATCGCCTGGGACCTGGACAAGGACCGCCAGAGCCAGTTCAAGCTGGCCCGCATCCAGGATGTCGACATCCTGGACGAAAAAACCACGCCCGGCCGCATCGCCTCCCCCATGGACATCTTTGGCCTGACCGGCGACGAATGGCACGACGTGAAACTCAGGCTCAGCAACTTCGCCTACCACCTGCTGCTGGAGGAATTCCCCGCCGCCCAGCCCGACATCAGGCGCCGCCGCGAAGGGGTATTCTTCGAAGGGAGGGTGCGCAGTTGGAAGGGCATCGGCCGGTTTGTGCTGGGGCTTCCGGGGGAGATTGGGGTGGTGGGGCCGGAGGGGTTTAGGGAGTACTTGCGGGAGCGGCTAAAGGGCTGGCAATTGTAAAAAGAAAAGGCAATGCCCGATATCTGGCAAAGCCTCCGGAACAAAGATGGGATAATTTTTTTATCGGCGCAAGGCGCTTTTCCCATCATGTGGGAATGGGGGGCTTTATTTTTGTGGGGGAAGGATATAAATTGGGGCAGGGTTGGAAACGCAGCCTTAATGTGGAATTCGCAAGGCGGTTATTCCATAAAGTTGGAGATGGGTTTTCGTTAGCGGGTTACGCTGTTGCGCCTCTGATAAACGCTGCCGGGTTCAGCTAAGCAGGATCATTCCGGAAACTCAGCAAGTGTGCCGTCCCAAAATATGGGGCTTGACGAACCAACCTGCTGGGTTTGGGTTTGGCCTAAGGTAGTTAAACCCGGCAGCGTTTGTCGAAGAGGCGACAGTATGGCTGGCGCAATGCCGCTGGCGGAATCCGCCTTCTGCCCGTAATTTTTTTTAGCTGCGCCGTGACTTTTTTTGCGGCAGAAGGCCATAAGTTGTAAGGGAGGCATTATGTTTTCCCGGCGGGCGGGAATGAAGGAGGAGATATTTGTGAATGAAATAATGTAAAAACATGATAAAGACTTTATACAATATTGGCCAGGCGCTGGAGCAAAGCGACAAATACCAGGCTTATTTTGAGCCTTGGGAAAACCCGTTTCCCGGCAAGGAAGAAAATGCAAAGGTAATCCTGGTGAGGCTTGAAAACGGCAATGTACAAGGCATCGAAATAGAAAACTTTAGTAGAAGGAAGTTAGGCAAGTATTTATTCAGGACGATAAGAGGGGCTAATGGTACGAACCTAGTTCCCACGTTTTACTTTCAACTCTCCGGAAAAGCCGACGCGGAAAAATGGGAAAAAGAACAGAAGAATAATCTGAGAAAGTTGTGCAAAAAAATCAAACAATCATTGAAAAATTATGGGCACGATTTCCTCTCAGAATCAGAGGTAGATGTACTGGAAGGACTGTTACTTGAAAAAAGCAGGCAATTGAACAAAGATAATTCCCATCTTTTGACCATGTCTTTGAATGGACAATATTTTGGTGAATTTGAAGAATACCGGAAACTGTTTGAAAGTGAAGCCTATGCCAAATATTACGATAAGTCGATTGCCAAGGATAAGACATGTGCCGTTACTTATCAAACCGAAGAAGAAGTTTGGGGAAGGGTGGACACCCTGGGTTTCACTGTTAATGACAATGCCTTCAGCCGAAACGGGTTCTCTGAAAAAGACTCGTACAAGATGTTGCCGGTGTCGCCCGAAGCTGTAAAACTATTGGAAGGAAGCAAGAAGATCGTGCTTAATGAAGTGACCCGCCGCTTTTACAACCTTCAGTACTTTATACTTCCGCATTTTGTAGTAAACATGAAGCAGGATAAGATGAAAAACCTGCTCAACGGCTTTATCAAAGCGACAAAAGATGGTTCGTTCGAAACAACCGCAGAATCCATCATAAACAATGAGAAAATACTCCAGGCAATTGCTGAACGGGAGGAATTGCAGCATGGAGTTTATTATGATATTCTTTTTTATCAACAACAACAAGCCCAGTTCCTGATAAAGCTCCATCTGAACGATGTGCTACCTTCCCAAATAAAAAGGATTTTTGAGGCCAAAAAACAAATAGAAAATTATTATCGCCCCATAGTAAAAAGGGTATATGTAGACAAAAAAACAAAACTTCCCGAAGTCAAAGCCTTTCACATCACTTTTGCGTACATCAAAGACTTTTTTAGCAAGAAGGTGAAAACGGATTATATCTACCAGCCTTATTTCTTCAAAGTCCTGGAAGCCGTATTCTATGGAAGTTCTCTGCGAGAACAGCAGATCATTAATGCTTTTATCAAGCAGATCAGGACTGATTTCAAACAGCAAAATGAAGAAGGCAAAAGCAACATCTACGCTCGCCGCACAAAAGATTCTTTTGTACTATACCAATATTTTCTGCATCTGAGCTTATTCAAAAACAAAATACCGATGGAAGAAAAAGAAACACAACCCTTGCAATTGACAACCGAAGGCTTCATTGAGCAGCATCCGGCGTTTTTCGACTCTGAATACAAGAAGGGCGTCTTCCGCCTTGGAAGCCTGTCAGCTTACCTGATGGGCAAGCAATATAAAAAGCTCAAAAGCACTCCTTTTATCAAGCAATTGAACAGCCTGAATATCGATGAGCGTGCCATTACCAAAATTCTGCCAAAGCTAATTAACAAGCTGAGGGAGTACGATACCGCCGTTCCAGACTTGGAACAGAGAATTGCCCAGGCCCTGGTACAGCCTCATCAACTCAGCAAAGATGAGATTTCTTACACTTTCACTCTTGGGTTGGTCATGCAAAAAGAATTTGCAAAAGCCTACAGAGCTAAAAAATCACCATCAAGCTCTGACGAGGAAGAATAAATCCTTATTTCATAAACCTTAAAAACGAAAACGACTATGTCTGCCGTATCAAAAAGAAGCGAGCTGTTGTTCCTGTACGATGTAAAAAAAGCAAACCCCAATGGCGACCCAATGGACAATAACCGTCCCCGGATTGATGAGGAAACAGGCAAGTGCCTCGTTACTGACGTCCGCCTGAAAAGAACCGTGCGCGATTACCTGATGGCAAAGGGGTATGATGGCAAGAGCGACGTTAATAAGGACATTTTCATACGCGATGAAGGAGATATGCCTGTAACCGGAAAAGAACGGAGCGAAGCATATAACAGCAAGGAAGATTTCCTACAAAAATTTATTGACGCACGCCTTTTCGGGGCAGTGTCCGCGCCAGGAGATAAAACGGATAAGAAAAAAGTATTCCATTTTACCGGCCCTGTTCAATTTGGCATGGGGGCAACTCTTCACCGGGTCAAAGAAAACTTCATCAAAGGAACTGGCGGCTTCGCAACAAAAGAAGGTGCCCAACAAAAAACTTTCCGCGAAGAATACAATATCTTTTACGGCCTTATTGGCTTTCATGGAGTGATCAACGAAAATGCGGCAAAGCACACTCAACTCACAGAAGCAGATGTGGAAGAACTGCTCGGCGCGATGTGGAATGGCACAAAAAACCTACTCACCCGCTCTAAAAAAGGCCATACTCCAAGACTGCTGGTCAAAGTGACTTACAAAGAAGCCAATTTTTTCATCGGCGAATTGCTGGAGCGCCTGTCCTTAAAATCGGAAGATGGGAAAAGAGAAGAAAGCTTTGAAGATATAACAGATTTTGTGATAGACACTTCGCAGCTCAATCAAGCGCTGGAAAAGCACTGGACTAATATCGAAAAAGTTGAAATCATCAATATTGACGACCGCATCCGATTAAGCGAACCAATCAAAACTGCATAACTCATGCCTAAAATGTTGATTTTTGACATTTGGGGGAGGTATGCTCATTATAAAAAGATTTATGCCACTACGTCAGCATTATCTTACATTATTCCCTCCAAGACAGCATTGTACGGCTACGTAGGCGCGATCCTTGGATTGGAAAAATTTGACAATGCCTACCTCGACGCATTTCTTCCCGGCGCTTGCAGGTTGGGGATACAGGTTGTTAATCCAATTGTGATGCAAAGAGTGAACACAAATTTACACCCTCACGACAAGGGGTTGATTAAAGCCTCCCAAAACCGGAAGCCCACGACGATGGAATATGTGTATTCTCCGAAGTATCGAATATTCTTTACGCATAGAGACAAGGCTCTTTTCGAGGAATTAGAAGTGCATCTGAAAAACCATACCGCTGTTTACACGCCAACGCTTGGGCTGGCTAATTTACTTTCTGATTTCCAGTGGGCAGGCACGGTAGAAATAGAAGAAAAACAGTTGGCTCAACCCAGGACGATAGAGGTCGAAAGCGCAATACCTCGTGAGGCCTTTGTTCGTTTTGACCTGGCTCCAAAAATCGGTAATGAGATTGTTGAGTACAGCCAGTTCGCTGTAGAGGTGAACACAAGCCGGGAGGTAACGCAACGGACAGACGTTTTGATCGACAGGAATGGTAAACCTATCCGTGTTCAGGTTTACTTTTATCACACCTTTCAACAAAATGGAACAGAACACAACATCGTCCTCTTTTGAACTCCTTTCTCATACGGACCGGACCCTGAAGGAACACCTGGATAGGTGCTATGAGATCGGTTTGTGTATCCTGAAGTATAAACGAGTTTCAGAAGAGTTAGTCAGCCGGGAAACTTTGCTTCAGCTCTTCCGGCAACTCGTCTATTTTCATGATTTCGGCAAAGCAACAGATTTTTTTCAATACCGTATCATTGAAGCAACGAAAGCAGATAATCCAGAATACGCAGAAAAACATAAATCTTACTTCCAATTCTTCTCGAAGGAAAAAGCCAGCCGTGCGCAAAGCGCATTAGAAGAGGACAGCATGGTGGGAACCCATTCTCAGGTCGGCGCATATTTTCAACTAAAAAGATATGGAAGAGCCGACCGGATAGAGGAACTGATACTGCTGAAGGTAATCAGGAAACACCATGGAGACCTGACGAATTTCCGGACGGCAGATAATGGTTCTGACGAGATTTTGTTGGATGGAGGCCGCCTTGAACTGCTCGAAAAGCAGCTTCAGCATCTGAATTTCGAACTATACAAAAAAATATTGCCCGGAGGATTTACCATAACTCACAATGACTGGCCTGATATTAAAACCAAATATGGCGACCCGCTGCTTGGATTTAATGCTGAATCGGAATTAGAGGAAAAGAAAACCCTGAGGTACTTTTTTCTGCAACATTATCTCTTCTCTTTGTTGCTTTCCGCTGATAAGGGCGATGTGATGACCGCAGACAATTCCATTATCCAACCCAATTATATCTTCCCAAAGTTTGTCGTAAGTAAATACAAAACTCATGAGTTTGGCAGAGAATTACAGAAGGAAATTGACATCAAACGGGAAGAAGCTTATCAAGACATCGAACAAAATGTCATAACCAACAGTACCTGCAATTTTTTCTCCATCACTCTTCCCACCGGGATGGGAAAAACCTTCAGCGCTTATAATGCCGCTATTCAGCTTCAGAACTTATCGACCGGAAGGCCCCGGATTGTATATTGCCTCCCCTTTACTTCTGTGATTGATCAAAATGTAACGGTGTTGTCCAATATTTTTGAACATAATAAGGAAGATATTTCCAGAATATCAAAGAACCATCACCTTTCCGATTATAATGAAAGATATAACCAAGATGAACTGAAAGACCAGGAAGGAGAATATCTCGCAGATGGTTGGGAGCATGATTTTATCGTAACTACTTTTGTCCAGCTTACAGAAGGGATTTTCAACAATAAGAACAAGCGCCTTCGCAAATTTCATAACCTCACCGATAGTATAATTATTCTTGATGAGGTTCAGAATATTCCACCCAAATATTACGAAGCGATTGAAGTAACATTCAAGAAACTGGCAGAATATTTCGATACCAAGTTCATCTTCGTTACGGCTACTCAACCACTTCTGATGCCAAACACAAAGGTGTTGGAACTTACTGATCCCAGCCTTGAAAAAACAGAGGAATATTTTCGCAACCTCAAGCGAATTGAGCTAGATCAGGCCTTACTGAAAAATGGCGTTGAAGAAGACATCAGTATCTGGATCAGGATTTTTACTGCCCATATAAACGAGGAGCCGGATAAGTCATTCCTGTTTATCCTGAATACAATCGCCTCCTCGCAGAAAGTGTTCGCTGCCTTGCGAAATTGTCAAAACAGCGATTGTGATGTCTATTATCTTTCGAGTTCCATTCTCCCCTGCTTTCGAAAAGAGATAATAAAGCGCATTAAATCCTCCAAAAAACGGAAAATCGTCGTATCAACCCAGGTAGTAGAAGCAGGGGTCGATATCGACCTGGATGTCGTTTACCGCGATTTCGCCCCTTTGGATAGTATCAATCAATCAGCAGGGCGATGCAACAGGAATGGACTGAAAGGGAAAGGCATTGTCAAACTTTTTCATTCAGGAAAAGCAAAACTGATCTATGACTCAACCGCCCTCGATATTACATCAAGTGTTCTTGAGGAGTTCCCGGATATGATCGAAGAGTCCAGCCTCTACGACCTCAATAAAATGTACTTTGAACAGGTGAAAAAACGAATACAGGATCAGAGCGAACCGTCTGAAAGGATAATCAACTGTATGGAAACCCTGCAATTGGAAGACCTGGCTAAAGAGTTCAGGTTAATTGATAAAAGCTATCCTACTTACAATGTGTTTATTCCCTTCTTGCTAAAGGATGTCCAGCATCTGGACAATTTTGAATTCCCAGGTCATTCGCCAAAAGAAGTTTGGGGCCAATACCAACAGATTTTCAAAGATTTTGAAAACAGGTTCGACCGAAAGCAAGCTATTAAGAAAATGCGAGCGATGATCATGCAATTTGTGGCTAAGTTCCCTGCATCTAAATATGCCCCTCCAGACGACAAAAAGGATAATTTCATTATTTATGACGAAGCTTGGGCATCCAGCTACAGCCTGGAAACCGGTTTCAAAGGCTCAGATAATGAAACAGTCATTTTTTAACCTGGCTAACATTATGCCTGCCCTGCCCAACCCTCCTCCCAGCCCCTTTAAGCGGAGGGTTTGGCTGGGCGAAAAAATTCTGCTATGCACCAAACCACCATCCGCTTCCCCGACCTCCGCCTCTCCCGCCGCGACGGCCACAAGCTGCGCGGCTACTTCGCCGAGCAGTTCGGCGAACAGTCTGACCTGTGGCACAACCACCGGGCCGACGGGCGGGCCATCTACCGCTATCCGCTCATCCAGTACAAGGTCATCGGCGGGCAGCCGATGGTCATCGGGCTGGGCGAGGGTGCGGGCCTGCTCATCGGGCACTTTATGGAGGTGCGCGAGTTGCGGCTGGACGAACGCACCTATACCATCCATGCCAAGCAGATCGAAAGCAGGGACGTGCCGGTGGGCGTCAACGGGCAGCTGCACACCTACGAATTCTGCAGCCCCTGGTTTGCCCTCAGCCAGGACAACTACCGCCGCTACCAGGAAGCCGAAGCTCCGGATCGCCCCGCCCTGCTGCAGCAACTGCTGGCCGGCCACATCCTGGCCCTCTTCAAGGGGATCGGCCACTGGGAAGAGCAGCATGTGATGGTGGCCCCGCCCGTGCTGCGGCCTGTTTCCGCCAATTTCAAGAACCGAAAGATGCTCATGTTCATGGGCAGCTTTTCCGCCAACGTACACCTGCCGGACTACGCCGGGCTGGGCAAGTCGGTCGCCCGGGGGTTTGGCGCCATTAAAAAATCGTGATCCGGCAATAATTTTCAGCCGGCCAGGATTTGCGAAGTTTGATGTGC
Organism: Phaeodactylibacter sp.; assembly: GCA_024102975.1. Taxonomy (GTDB): domain Bacteria; phylum Bacteroidota; class Bacteroidia; order Chitinophagales; family Saprospiraceae; genus JACJXW01. Next base: position 14,742 of record JAGFJD010000356.1, read on the forward strand.
CATTTTTGATTTTTGACTGGCCTGCCGCAGCCTGCAAAACGCCGGCGACTCTTCCTGGGCGCCCCGCACATCGCACATCAAAAATCACACATCACACATCACACATCAAAAATCAAAAATCATTCTGTACCCTCTAAAATCAAAAATCCACGCCTCATGCAAATCCACCTCAACACCTACGGCGCCTACCTGCACGTGAAAGACCAGCTCTTCGAAGTGCGGCAAAAGGTGGACGGCGAGGTCCGCAAAACCCACCTCGCCGCCCACAAGGTCAAGAGCATCTGGGTGAACGACGGCATCGCTTTATCGTCTGACGCAGTAAAGCTGGCTATGCAGCACAATGTGGACATCGTCTTCCTGGAGTACGACGGCCACCCCTACGGCCGCGTCTGGCACAGCAAGCTGGGCAGCACCACCCTCATCCGCAAGAAACAGCTGGAGGCCAGCCTCGACGGGCGGGCGCTGTTATACACCCGGCAATGGCTGGGCGACAAGCTCGGCAACCAGCTCGATTTCCTGAAGAGCCTGCTGAGCCACCGCCCGCAGCGCCAGGACTACCTCGGCGAGCGCATCGATCGGATAGCCAAGCTGCGCGACGCCATGCTGGTGCTCGACGCGCCGCACGTCGACGAGGTGGCCGAGCAAATCCGCGGCCTGGAGGGCACTGCCGGACGCCTGTATTTCGAAGCCCTGAGCAACCTGTTGCCCCGCCACTACCAGTTCGCCGGGCGCAGCTTCCGCCCCGCCCGGGATACCTTCAACGCCTTCCTGAACTACGCTTACGGCATCCTGTACAGCCGCGTCGAGAAAGCCCTGATCATCGCCGGCGTCGACCCCTACCTGGGCTTCCTGCACCGCGACGACTACAACCACAAAAGCATGGTGTACGACTTCATCGAGCCATACCGGATTTTCGCCGAAGAGCCCGTCTTCCGCCTGTTTGCCGGAAAAAAGGTGCGCCAGGACCACGCCGACGCCCTGGCCGACGGCTTCCGCCTCAACAAGGAGGGCAAGGTGCTGCTCATCGAGCGGCTCAACAAGCACCTGGAGGAGGACAAGATTCGCTACAAAGGCCGCAACCAGAGCCGCGCCAACAGCATCCAGTTCGACGCCCACCAATTCGCCAACGAGTTGATCGGAAAATAAAACCCGCAGGCGATGTGCTGCGCCGGGCCTATCAAATATCAAAAATTTTACCCGGCTCGAATGAGACGGGCGCAAATCAAAAATCACTATGATCGCCTGGGTCCTTTACGACATCGAGAACGACCGCGCCCGCACCCGCGTCGCCAAATACTGCAAGCAGGCCGGCCTGTACCGGGTGCAGTACTCTGTTTTCCTGGGAACGCTGGACAGCAACCAGAAGGACAGCCTCGCCCTGCAGATCGAGGCGGAAATCCAGCCGGACAAGGACAAAGTGTACATCTTCCCCATGAGCCAGGCCGAACTGCGGGAAACCACCTTGCTGGGGCAGGCCTTCGACAAAAAGCTGGTCACAGACAAGGTCCGGGCGCTGTTCTTCTGATTGACTTGTCAAGTCTATCCCCCGGCAGCCTGCTGCTGAGACTTGACAAGTCTGTTCCCCGCAGCCTGCCCTGAGACTTGTCAAGTCTATCCCGGAGCTTTAAAAAACAAAACTATGTTTTCCATCACCCCATCCCACATCATCGAACACCTCTACTGTCCGCGCTACACCTATTTCGAGTATGTGCTGCGCATCCCGCAGAACGAGGAAAAGTACTATAAGGTCATGCGCGGCCGGGAGCTGCACCTCCAGCGCGCCAAACAAAACGCCGCCTACCTGCGCAGGCGCATCGGCGCCATCGACAAGCGGCTCAACCAGTACCTGACGAACGAGCTGCTGCGCGGCGAGGTCGACGAAGTGCTCTGGCTCAGCGACGGCGCCATGGCGCCTCTGGATTTCAAGTTTGCCAAATACGAAGGCAAAGTGTACGAAACCTATAAGACGCAGCTCTACTGTTACGCCTGGCTGATCGAGGAAAACTTCGGCAAGCCGGTCAACCGGGGTTTTCTCGTGTACACGCGCAGCCAGAACAAGCTGGTGGAGGTCGCTGTAGAAAAGGAGGCGGTGGCCCGCGTTCAACAGGCCGCCGAACGCATCCATCGGATCATCCGGCAGAATTATTACCCGAAAGCTACCCGCTACAAGAAAAGATGCTTAAATTGCACGTACCGCAATGTTTGCATAAAATGAGGCCTTTCCGGGCGGCAATTTATTTCCTGATGCTTCAAAACCGGCGCTAAGGCACTGGCTATTAATGGATTGTTTTTTCGAAAGCCTCCGTGAAACGGCCTCCAAACGCTCTTTGACAAATGAAAAAACGAAATTTTAAGGTTGTGGAAAGTATACAGAAGCCGTTTATTGTCAATGCGTTGGGCGGGAAGACGACTTCGGCAAGGAATCCAGATTAAGGTAGGATTGAAACTGGTAGGCCAGTCTTTCGCCGCCGGCGGCGGCGGGCGCTTCGGCAAGGAATCCAGATTAAGGTAGGATTGAAACGACGTACTAAGCCCCTTATACTCGAAAACAGGGCTGTATGCTTCGGCAAGGAATCCAGATTAAGGTAGGATTGAAAC
>JAGFJD010000496.1 GCA_024102975.1 Phaeodactylibacter sp.
GCACCGGAAGGCGGAAGGTGAAACGCGTTCCTTTGCCTACCTCGCTTTCCACCTCAATGTTTCCGCCCATCAGCTCCAGCAGTTCTTTGGCCAGGGCAAGGCCCAGGCCGGAGCCAGTAGCCCCCCCTAGCCCCCCCGAGGTGGGGGAATGCAGCCCCCCTCGATCCCCCCAAAGAGGGGAAGTTCCGGGAAGAGGCTTGCTTAGAGGAGGCTTGGTTGTCAACTCCCCTGATTTTAGGGGATTGGGGGGAGCTTGATAAAAACGGTCAAAAATATAGGGAAGCTGATCGGGAGGGATGCCCGTTCCCGTATCCTGCACACTCACTTCCAGTTTCCGCTGCCCCCCATCAGCAAGCACTTTGGCCACCACCTTTATTTTTCCATATTCCGGCGTGAACCTGATGGCGTTGGAGAGCAGGTTGCTCACGGCCTGCTGGCATTTTTCCGGGTCATAGTCCATAAGCAGGCTGTCGGTATGCGCATAGAAGGAAAGGCTGATGTTCCGGCTAATGGCCAGGGAATGGAACGATTCGATCAGATAGTTTAAGTATTTGATGATGTCTCCCTGGACGTAATGGGGTTCCATCCGGCCTGCCTCCAGTTTGGAGAGGTCCAGCATCTGGTTGATGAGTTGGAGCAGTTTTTGGCTGTTGCGTTTGATCAGGGCGGTATGCTCGGAAATTTTCCAGCGCGGGTTTTCCCGGATTTGGTCCGCCAACCCTTCGATGACGGTCAGCGGCGTACGGAATTCGTGGGTGATGTTGGCGTAGAAGCGGCTTTTGAACTCGTCCAGTTCTTTCAGGCGTTGGGATTCTTCCAGTTCTCTTTGCAGGGAGGCCTGGAGCGCCCAGCGGCGTTTCTGGTAGCGGTAGGCGCCATAGAGAACCGAAGCGGCGGCCAGGGCATACAGGAGATAAGCCCACCAGGTGGCCCACCAGGGCGGCAGAATCCGGATACGGATGGTTGCCGGGGTGTCCGCCCACAGGCCGTCGCTGTTGCTGGCGATTACCTGGAACTGATATTCTCCCGGGCTGAGGTTGGTGTACCGGGCGGCCCTTTTGTCGCCCGCCTCAATCCATTGCTGTTCATAGGGGATCAGGCGGTGTCGGTACTGGTTGCGTACAGGATCCGTATAATGGAGGCCGACGTATTCAAACGTCAACTCGTTTTGATAATAGGGCAATTCTATCAGCTCCGGCAACCCGGACAGCCAGCTTTGGGCGGAATCTGCTTCTCCTTTCCGGTAGGATTTGCCGAAGACAAGGATGTCCTCGATATTCATGGCCGGCGGCGCCCCATTGCCGAGAATCTGCTCTGGCTTAAAACCGACCAGGCCTTCCAGTGAACCAAAGTAAAAAGTGCCGTCGGAAGCCTTTAAAGCGCTGAAATCGTTGAAACCCATAGAGGGCAAGCCGTCTTTTTTGTCGAAACGGACAAACGTTTCGGTATCGGGGGCAAAACTACAGAGCCCCTGGTTGGTGCTCATCCATAATATCCCATCCCGGCCTTCCAGGATGGTAAAAACTTTATTTCCGGAAAGGCCATCCGTCGTGTTGAAGGAACGCAGGACACCCTGTTCTGGAGCATACTCGATCAACCCGTCGTCTCCGGTGCCCAGCCAGAATTTACCCGGTTCATGCTCATAAATGTGCCTTATCCC
>JAGFJD010000363.1 GCA_024102975.1 Phaeodactylibacter sp.
GCCCTTCGTCGCTGAAAAGCGCGGCATACTCTTCCTCATCCAGGCTCAGGTATCCTCCTTCTATCTGGCTTTGCCAGATCATCAGCTCACCCGGCCTGATACGCGGAATCTCGTCCAATACAGAAAATTCATCCGACAATCCCTGAAACGGGTTGTTTTCGGAAGACTTGATCAGGTTGATCAGCAAGATGATATTATAGTGTTGTTGGATTCCCGCAGCCAGGGAGCCTTCTCCCTGCACATCTCCAACGAACGACAAGCCACGCTTCAGAGATGCCCAAAACTCTTCCAGGGACTGCCTCAACCCTCCGGCTTTCAACAACTGTTCGTAGACTCCGTCAAATACCAGCACAATATGCCTGGAAGCAGAAGCCTGGCGGATTTTGTTTAGGAAGTGGCTTTCTCCGGAACCTGGCTCCTGGGGAGAGTCGCCAAATAACGCCAGGAATGCTTTTTTAAAGATACTGTCCTTCCCTGCTGCCTGAGTGGCGACGGACTTTGAATACAGGCCTAGGTCGATCCTGGCGACCTGTGCTTCCGCCACCACGCGGGGATCTCTGGACAGGCAGTCGATCAGGAGGTTGTGGGCGCTGTTCGGAGTACCCTGTATTACATAAGCCCTGGCCAGAGCCGACCCTGTTGTTATTCCCGACTTTATCCGGGGTTTCTGGTAGGCAAAATTGATATTGAACAGGGCCTTTTCTATGCGGGAATGCCTGTCCTTGTCATGATGGCTTTCCAAGAGCCTGCCCTTCTCTTCGCACAGCCGGAAGTATTCTTTTCTCGCTGCATCGATATCCAATCTCACGGCTTGCCTTGCCTCTTCGATTTCAGAATATTCTTCCCGCGCCTTTTTGATCTTTTTGAGCGCCTCGAAGTCCTCCGCATCAAGCAGTTCCTGATATTTAGCATCCGTTTTTTCCAGACTTTGAAAGGCTTGCAGCAATGCGTAGTAGCTCTTCAATTCGTCCAGGGCGGAATATGCCTCTTTTATGCTTTCTTCCTGCCCTTCCAGTTTTATTTTCAGGCCTTCGTCAATTTCCGCATCAGCCGCGCCGCCCGGGTTGATTTTCCAGTTTAAAATCTCCTCGTCTTTGTTAAACAGGCCCCAGGGACAGGGGTCCTCCAGGGCACTGTCTTCTTCCATCTCAATGTCCTCCAATGAGAGGGATCCTCGTTTTATCCCTTCCGCTTTTTTCCCGAGGTGCAATACTGCAGTGTCAAATGCCTCCTGGAGGGTGTTGCCGCTGTAGAGCCCTCCGATGAAAGCCTCATAAAATTTCTTGGCAAATTTCGAGGCCAGGTCATCCCCGATGTCTACGGATGTCGCGATCACTGCCCTGGCTGTTGTTTTGTCGAAGACCTCCCGCACCATACCTTTGGTGGAACAACCATTGAGGAAGACCAGCTTCAACCGGCTGCCCGTCAGGAGAGAGGTAAGTTGTTCAATCCCATAATCACCACCCTGGCCCTGGCTTTCCCGCAATTCGAAATACAAAGATTTCGCATGGCCTGCGTAATGGAACACGGTTATGACATCCTTTAAAATCCGCAGGCGGCCAAACAAAGCTTCGCTATCTGCATTGGGCAAGGTATCGTAATCGATCCTCCCGGCTTGCTTCAAACCAATAGCGGCATCGGTGATGTACAGAAGCTCATCATTCAGCTTTTCCAGGTAATTGTCCTGCTTGTTCGAGAAGGCCAGGAATATTTGGGGCGCCGTCATCTGCTTTGCTGCCATTTTTCTTAACTTGCCCAATATAATCAAAACCCATAAAAACCCCTGCTATGCCCAACCAAGTTTTCGCCCTCCTGGCAGGTATCAACCAATACGACCCCCAGTCTTTCGTGCCGGCTCTCAGCGGCTGCCTCAACGACGTCAAGGCCATGGAGGACCTGATTAGGCAGATCGCCGGCGTGGAAAATGCCCACGTCCGGAAGCTGGCCGACGAGCAGGCCACCCGGGAAAACATCATCCACACCTTTCAAAGCCACCTCTGCGACAACGACGCCATCCAGGCCGGCGACACCGCCTTGTTCTTCTACAGCGGCCACGGTTCCTACGCCGGAACGGCGCCCGAGTTCGAGCCGTTCGACCCCGAAAAACAGGACGAGACGCTGGTCTGCTACGACAGCCGCCTGGACGGCCATTACGACCTGGCGGACAAAGAGCTGGCCTACCTGCTGTCCCGGATCAAACCCGGCGTCCAGGCCGTGGTCATCCTGGATTCCTGCCACTCCGGCTCAGCCACCCGCAGCATGGCCGACGAATACCGCCTGAAGCGGCCCAAATACATCCCCGGCAGGAAAAGCCCCCGCAACCTGGACACCTACCTGACGCCGCCCGGCAACTTCTACGCCGACATGAAGGCAAAAACCGGCGCCGTTTCCATCCCCGACGCGCCCCACATCCTGCTGTCGGCCTGCCA
>JAGFJD010000020.1 GCA_024102975.1 Phaeodactylibacter sp.
TTGTCTGTGCTGGTGTAGGGGGTGGTGATCTTGGGTGTGGGTTCCTTTGGTTGTGCGGAGCGGTTGGGCGGCGGGGTGTGGGTGAGTCTGTTGGTGCTGGGCAGTTTTTTGGTGGCGGGGTTGCTGATTTTGGTGACGGTGAGGATCAGGAGTGTGGAGGTTGTGGGGGGGTGATGGTTGGGTGGTTTTGCGCAGGACAACATGCGGTTGATTGTTACTGGTTAATAACCAGTGCTTTACGGCGTAGCTGCGGTTGGTTTCATGGCGTTTGGTGTTGGTTGTCAGAGCAAGTTTGGTTAAAAACAGGAAATTGCCGCTTTACAATTTATTTTGGGCCGTTCTTTTTATACTGCGCTGCAATAGGTTTTAGCCGGGTTGATTTTAAAACTCCCCTTCTAAGTACTATCTTTGCACGCGAAATTCCAGGAACGACAAAACCAAGGAAAATTGATGAGCGAACCGCAGCAATTACCTGCCGTCCTTTTGCTGGAAGACGGCACGGTTTTCCACGGCAAATCGGCGGGCATGCCCGGCACGGCGGCCGGCGAAATCTGCTTCAACACCGGCATGACCGGATACCAGGAGATTTTTACCGACCCTTCCTACTACGGCCAGCTGATGGTGACAACCAACGTGCACATCGGCAACTACGGCATCAAGCGGACGGAGGCGGAATCCTACAGCATCAAAATCGCCGGGCTGATCTGCAAGGATTTCAACGTGGAGTTCCACCGGCCGCTGGCGGACATGTCGATCCAGGAATACTTCGACGAGGAAAAGCTGGTCGGCATCGCCGAGGTCGACACCCGCGCCATCGTGCGCCACATCCGCTCCAAAGGCGCCATGAACGGGATCATTTCGTCGGAGACGACGGACCTGGAGGCATTGAAAAAGCGCCTGGCGGAAGTCCCCGGCATGAACGGGCTGGAGCTGGCCTCCAAAGTCAGCACCAAAGAAGCCTACGTTTTCGGCGATCCCCACGCGCCCCTGCGGATCGCCGTGCTGGATTTCGGCATCAAGCAGAACATCCTGAACTGCTTTGCCGAGCGCGGCTGTTATATGAAAGTTTTCCCCGCCCGCACTTCCTTTGAAGAACTCCAGGCGTTCAACCCGGACGGCTACTTCCTGTCCAACGGGCCGGGCGACCCCGCGCCGATGGACTACGCCATCCAAACGGCAAAGGCCATCCTGGAGGCAGACAAGCCGCTGTTCGGCATCTGCCTGGGGCACCAGATTCTGGCGCTGGCCCTGGGCATTCCGACCTATAAAATGCACCACGGCCACCGGGGCATCAACCACCCGGTAAAGAACATGTTCACCGGGCATTGCGAGATCACCACCCAAAACCACGGCTTCGGCGTCCATCACGACGCCATCCGGGACAATGCCGGCAAGGTGGAGATTAGCCATGTCAACCTCAACGACGGCACCATCGAAGGGATGCGGGTAAAAGGCAAGAGAGCCTTCTCCGTCCAATACCACCCGGAGGCTTCTCCCGGCCCCCACGACGCCCGGTACCTGTTCGACGATTTTGTAAAATTAATGCAGGACAAATCCTGAAAATCTTGTCTAAAAACAACCAGATATGAGTATCATCATAGACATCGCAGCCCGCGAAATCCTCGATTCCCGCGGCAACCCAACTGTAGAAGTTGACGTACTGACCGAAGACGGCTTCATGGGCCGGGCGGCCGTGCCCTCCGGCGCCTCCACCGGGAAACACGAAGCGGTAGAGCTCCGGGACGGAGACAAAGAGCGCTTCCTGGGCAAGGGCGTCCTGAAAGCCTGCCAGAACGTGGAGGACATCATCCGGGAAGAGCTGATCGGGGTGGACTGTACGGAGCAGCGCTACATCGACAACCTGATGCGGGAACTGGACGGCACCAGGAACAAGAGCAAGCTGGGCGCCAACGCCATCCTCGGCGTTTCCCTGGCGGTGGCCAAAGCGGCGGCCGAGGCGACCGTCCAGCCTTTGTACCGCTACCTGGGCGGCGTGAACGCCCACCTGCTGCCGGTGCCGATGATGAACATCCTCAACGGCGGCTCCCACGCCGACAACAGCATCGACTTCCAGGAGTTCATGATCATGCCGGTCGGGGCCGAGCGCTTCTCCGAATCCCTGCGCATGGGCGTGGAAGTCTTCCACCACCTCAAGAGCGTGCTCAAGAGCAAGGGCCATTCCACCAACGTGGGCGACGAGGGCGGCTTTGCCCCCAACCTGAAGTCCAACCAGGAAGCCATCGAGATCGTCCTGCAGGCCATCGAAAAAGCCGGCTACCGCCCCGGCGAGGACATCGTCATCGCCATGGACGCCGCCGCTTCCGAGTTCTACAACGAAGCGGAAAAAGTATACCATTTCCACCAGTCGACCGGCGACAAGCTGACCAGCTCCGAAATGGTCAGCTACTGGAAGGACTGGGTCAGAAAATACCCCATCTTCTCCATTGAGGACGGCCTGCACGAAGACGACTGGGCCGGCTGGAAAGAACTCAACGCCGCCATCGGCAGCCGGGTGCAACTGGTGGGCGACGACCTGTTCGTCACCAACGTGGAGCGCCTGCAGCGCGGCATCGACGAAGGCTCCGCCAACTCGATCCTGATCAAGGTCAACCAGATCGGCAGCCTGACCGAGACCATCGACACCGTAAACATGGCCACCCGCAACAGCTACACCTGCGTGATGAGCCACCGCTCCGGAGAGACGGAAGACACGACGATCGCCGACCTGGCCGTGGCGCTCAATACCGGGCAGATCAAAACGGGCTCGGCTTCCCGCTCCGACCGGATCGCCAAGTACAACCAACTGCTGCGCATCGAAGGGGAACTGGGCGACGCGGCGGCTTTCCCGGGTAAGGCGTTGCTGGGATAGTGCTTCCGGCAGTAAATAACGGGGCAGTTATTACACAGCGGGGCCAAAAGCCGGTGAATGGTTATCCGAAACATGCTCTGTGTCCTGGGAAAGGTTATTGGTTATTGCTTCCGGGAATGGTCGTTTTTTCCAATTAATCATTATTTTGGAGCCAAATAACCAATAACCGTTTCCCGGCCCAACCAGCCAAATAACCAATAACCTTTAAACCATGGCTTCACGCAACCCGCTTCAACCTTTGCTCGACCAGGTTCCGAAACCGCTGCGGAACAAGTACTTCATCGTACTGGCGGTTTTCTTCTTCTGGATGATCTTTGTCGATAAACATGACTTCCTCACCCAGTGGCGCCTGCAGCGCGCCGTCGACCAGATGCGGGAGGAAAAGGAACTCTACATCGAAAAGATCGAACAGGCCAAACAGGACCGGCTCGACCTGGAGGTCAACAAGGAGAAATTCGCCCGCGAACAGTACTTCATGAAAAAGCGGGATGAGGAGGTGTTCATCATTGAGGATGGGGAATAATCAGCTAACTAACACATAACTGGATAAAACAAGAAATATGTCAGTTCTCGTCAACAAGGACTCCCGGGTGATTGTCCAGGGGTTCACCGGTAAGGAAGGGACTTTCCACGCCGAACAGATGATAGAGTATGGAACGAATGTAGTGGGCGGCGTCACCCCCGGAAAAGGCGGACAGCAACACCTGGGGTTGCCGGTATTCAACACGGTAGCGGACGCCGTCAGCCAGGCCGGCGCCGACACTTCGGTGATCTTCGTGCCGCCGGCTTTCGCCGCCGACGCCATCATGGAGGCCGCCGAAGCCGGCATCAAGGTGATCATCTGCATTACGGAAGGCATTCCCGTACAGGATATGGTAAAGGTAAAAGCCTACCTGGAGCGGCACGACACCCACCTGGTCGGCCCCAACTGCCCGGGCGTCATCACGCCGGGCGAAGCGAAGTGCGGCATCATGCCCGGCTTCATCCACAAAAAAGGCAAAATCGGCATTGTTTCCCGCTCCGGTACGCTCACCTACGAGGCAGTCGACCAGGTGACCAAGGCAGGCATGGGGCAGTCGACCTGCATCGGCATCGGCGGCGACCCCATCGTGGGCACCACCACCAAACAGGCGGTCGAGCTGCTGATGAACGACCCCGAAACGGAAGGCATCATCATGATCGGCGAGATCGGCGGCGGCATGGAAGCGGAAGCAGCCTATTACATCAAGGAACACGGCACCAAGCCCGTCGTCGGCTTCATCGCCGGCCAGACGGCGCCCAAGGGCAGGAAGATGGGCCACGCCGGCGCCATCATCGGCGGCAAGGACGACACGGCGGCGGCCAAGATGAAGATCATGGAAGAGTGCGGCCTGCACGTGGTGAAATCTCCGGCGGAGATCGGAGAGACGATGCGGCGGGCGTTGGGAAGGTAGGGCTTGGGGGTTGAGCGGGGTTGTGTAGGAGGTGTACGGTTTCGGGCGCGGACGGCAAGCAACAATCTATACTTAGTTGCAATAGGTTTTCCCGACACGATGTATACGGGACTAGTCGCGCATTTATGATTTGGCGTCTTTGTAAGAAGAGGATTTTCCAGAAACTCAATTCCCGGTTGTCGAGCAAGTAGGCTTCTTCGGCTTCGACGCCGAGGCGCTCTCTGTTACTCATGTCTGACTGTTTGGCATAGAACCCGCCATAGTTACTGCCGGCCGCCCATATTATTAGTCCAAAATTTCCAATCGGAAATTGCAGATCAATAAATCAATTTAAATTTTATTTTACAAATATTTTTTGTTATTTTCGATGAAATCAAACAAATACCCGGAAAATCAATCGTATTCAAATGCCAGTCAGCAAAGAAATAAAATCAACTCTTCCACAGTTGCGCGGTGCATTTAAGCGTCATAGCAAGATTGCAGACGAAGGGTCAAGCCCTTCTCATCATTTGTTGCGGTTTTATGCCAATGAATGTGGTTTGAAAGCTCTCTTCATCAAGGAAAACAACTTGAACGATACTGGGGAATTCATTGTGAAACCGGGCATAAAGCACGGGCATGGGCATGATCTGTTAAAATGGATGGATGAATTGAAAATCCTGGATTTGTTGTACCTTTTACGGATAAATTACATGATCCGTTGAAGAAAACACACGAGAAACTTCGTTATGGAGTTGATGCACAAAGTGAGCAACTTGCTTTCTTAAGCAGCTTGCATGCCGTCATAAAAAAACATTTATGATGTTTGGCCAAAATATCAAACTATATAGTTGGGTAGATATCCAGGATCAGCTACTCGAAGTTTTGGAGAAAGACGAGTGGCTTGACGGAGTAAAAGTAGAAATTATCCGCAGCAGCTTGTATGTATTTCATCGGCAGAATATAACTGAACCTCAGATTAGAAATTGGCTTAAAATATGGTTTCCAAATGCTTTAAAAGAAGAGGGTATTTCTTTGGAAAGCCTGGGAAACGGACAAAGATTCCTGCCTATCTATTTTGAAGAAGTTGAAGAGGATGAACTAATTACCCCATCATTCATTCCTAGCTTTTCCCGCCCGAAAGCAATTTCGTTCTATAACGAGAAACCGATTGAACGCTCGGAAAATGCTGACCCGGTAATGATTGCTGCACATTCTTTTAAAGGAGGGGTTGGCCGGACGTTACATACATTAGCCTTAACTGCGGCATTGGAAGATCGCGACCCTGACAGCAAAATCTTGCTTATTGATGCCGACTTTGAAGCGCCTGGTATAACCTGGATGACATCTAACCCCGAAATAGCCTTTGTAGATTTACTAAACCTAATACACAGCAGTACGGAACGGATCCTTTCTCTGTTGTCCCCGCTATAGCAGATGATTTACAAAACCAACTCTCAGGAAATGTATTTTTTTTGCCTGCCTTCCGTACCGAACGGCAACTCCGGTCTTTGGAAATCAAGCCGGAACACATTTTTCGGTTTGCAGAAAACCCCTTTATCATCTCAGATGTAATAGCACAACTGGCTAAAAAACTTAACGCAAAATACGTGCTTATTGATCTGCGAGCCGGCATTTCCGAACTTTCTGCAAACTGGCTACTGGATTCAAGAGTGGCAAATATTTTTGTTACCACCTTGAATAGTCAATCCGTAGAAGGCACTTTGATTATTTTAGACTTACTTGCCCAACATCAACAAGATTATGGACTGTATTCAAAAGATATTCCTGCCATAATCATTTCACAAGTTAACCCTGATCAGATTCATATATTAAAACAAATTTGGAATAAAGAAGAAGAAACTGGTTCAAGTACCGCAGGTCAAAATGTTGGCCGACTCCGAAACGCATTCTCTTCTTATTTGTCTCAAACTGGCTTTGAAGAAGAAGATGCCTTGGTAATTGTCAGCCCACTCTATGACAGCCTCCTGGTTTTGCCAAATAACTGGGATGACATCCGGGAGCTGATAAAAAAAAGTGGCCTCTTCGACAATATTTCACCAATAGCTTTATCATACCAAATCCCTTCGTCAGAGACTTTTCTCCCAGAAGATGAGATTTCGATTGCTCGGGAGAAAATGCTGGAAAGGGTGCCAGACCTTATTTACGCTGAAAAACATTTGCCGCCAGGTTTTTATCAAAGCCAACCGATCCGAAATCTTGCTAACAGGCATAGAACCCGTTTGCCGAATTTGGTTGTCGTTGGAGCTAAGGGAGCAGGAAAAACTTTTCTTTTCCGTCAAATTCTAAGAAATAGAAATTGGAAATCCTTCCTTGGAGAAGCTCTTGGGGAACAAGTTTTTGCTCCGGTAATTGATGCAAAAATCATCCAGGTTACTATTCCCGAAGCGATTGAACATAAAACAGAAGTATGGATTAAAAAGGTCAAACCGTATTTGCTGGATAAATTAGCTCAAGATGGGAATTTAAACACTTGGAGATCTGTTTGGCTAGAGGTTATGGCGTGGAGTTATGGTTTTCAGAATGACTCAGAAGATGTGGGAGATGCTTTCATAAAGCATTTAATACAACAAAAGAAGCAAGTCATATTCCTCTTTGACGGTTTAGAAGATTTATTTCCCGAATATTACCAGAATACACGACAGCAAATTGCAATGCGTGCCTTGCTTCAGGATGTTCAGTCCTATATAAGCGTGACGCCTAACGCACCAATAGGTATTATTGTTTTTATCCGCCGGGATATGATCGAACACATTATAAAGCAAAACCTAGGGCAGTTCATAGATCGCCATAAGGAATTTGCTCTGAAATGGGATAGAACGGAGGCGCTGCGATTGGTTGCATGGGTGATATCCTACTATGAAATTTTTAACTTGCCAAATTTGCCGCAAGCAACAATTCCGAAAGCACATGAAGAAACCCTCACACAAGCATTGTTTTCCCTTTGGGGCCGGAAATTAGGCAGCGATCAATCCAGAGAAGCCCGTTCGGCTAAAAACATTCTTGGAAAGCTATCTAATTTCAACGAAGAAGTACAATCCAGGGACTTGATTAGATTCCTCGCAGAAGCAATTAAGCAAGAGTTGGGCGGGACTTCAACTTTTAAAGACAGGATTCTGGGCCCAAAAGCAATTAGAGATGCCTTTCCTGAGGTTGGAAAGGAAAAAGTGAGAGAAGTAAAAGAAGAAAACAAGAATAATCGTTTTGAAGAAGTTCTGGAAAAACTGGAGCAGCTTTCTCCAAAGATCAAAGTTCCTTTTGAATCAACAGCAGAATTATCATCAGAAGATATCTCCCTTTTAATTGAACAAGGAGTCCTGAAAAGACATGAAGATAAGTATTACATGGCTGAATTGTTCAGGCTTGGGCTGGGCATCGACAAAAGAAAAGGGAAAGTTAAAACAGAATTTTCAGACTAAAAAAAGATGATGTAATCTGGAAAACTTTATGATAACGCCTCCCTACTGCGACAACAACACCAGCAAAATCATAACCAGAACGATCACAAAGGCAAGGATATAGTAGTAGGTATTGCTATCCCGGTACTTGGCATATAATTTTTCCACGACGTTGCGCCATTCGAGCCTTTTGCCCACCGGCTCAAAGACCATCACGAAATACTTTTGTTTCTTCAGTCGCTTCTGGTCGCCATGCTTGGCAAGGATGAAGAATTCCGGGTCGAGAAAGGATAGTTCAAAAAGCTCGTCTTCGATCATTATCTTGTTGGATCCCATCAACCGCCAGCTGCCACTGGATACGTCTCCGTTTACCGACTTCAGGTACTCCCCGCCATCGTTGAAAATATGCAGTACAGTGTCGTGAAATTTCTCGTCATCCCGGAATTCCAGCCAGTGTTTTCCAAGAAAAAAGTGGCTCTCCTTCAGGTCTTCGCCGATGGCGCGCACACTGGGCAGCAACTGGTCCAGGTACTCGTCCATCGTCTCGCTGTGCGGCATTTCCGTACTCCACGCCTGCGATACCTTTTCTAATAATTTGTTTTCCAAAGCCGGTAGTGGTTTTCTGTACCGGTAAAAATACCAACTTTTCGGCAAAGTAGGCTACGTAGCATTCGGTTTTCGGCATTCGCCGGTCCGGGCTAAGACTATGCCCCCGCTCCCTCAGCAAACCGCGAATAGCAAACCGCGAATAGCAAACAGCGAACAGCGAACAGCGAACAGCGAACCGCCCCCCTACTTCGCCCACTCCCTCCGGCTCCTGAAATACTTGGGGTGGACGACCAGCAGGCCGAAAGACTCCCCTTCTTCCTTGGTCCGTTTGGCATGGTGGGCGCCGTGGGCCCGCAGGATAGCCCGGGAGTAGGTGCTGTCCAGCTGGCGGAACCATTTGAATCGCTGGTGGATGTAAACGTCGTGGATGAGGAAGTAGATCACTCCGTAGATGGAGATGCCGATGCCGACAAAGAGCAGCCAGAAATGGGGCGTAGACAGGCCCACGATGTAAGAGATGGCGCTGGGGATGGCGAAAACGAGGAAGAACAGGTCGTTCTTTTCGAAGAAACCGTCCTTGTGGTGATGGGGTTGGTGGTGATCCTCGTGCCAGGACCACAAAAAGCCGTGCATGACGTATTTGTGGGTAAACCAGGCCATGAATTCCATGCCAACCACAGCCGCCAGCGTAATGCCGGTATAGATCAGAATATCCATATTGAGTCGGTTTTACTGAGATGCTATTCCGAGAATAAGGAAAAACAGCATTTGGAGAATAAACAAAGCTACGGCCACTTTGTTGCGCACGCGGCCCAGCCAGAAAGCGAACAGGCATTGCAAGGGGAAAGCGACCAGAAACCAGCCCAGGTAGTTGCGCAACGGCACGCTTTCCGCCTCCCAGGCCCAGAAGCCGTACCGGATGGCCACCGGTTCGATCAGCACGTCCAGCCCGACCATCAGCAGCGCGGCGAACAAGCCCCGAAACAGCCAGTGTGCACGGCCCGCCAGGGAGTTGGCGACAACCCCGGCGCTGTAGCTCAGCATCACCCAATTGACGCCGATCATCAGCGGCGTGCCCCAAAGTTTCGGGCCCAGGACCCGCCCATAGGCGTAATCGCCGAACAAAATCCCGGTTTGAACCCCAAATAACTCGGCCCCAAAGCCAACGAAGTAAGCAATAGCCAGAAAGGCCGGCAGGGGCTGCTCCCATCGCGGGTGAAACCACAGTACCAGGGCTAAGGACACCAGCAGGTTGGCCGGCGTCAGCAAAATGAAGTCCTCGTGGATGGGAAGAAGAATGCCAAATATGCCCACGGCATACAGGATAACAAGTACCAGTATGGCAAGCCATTCCGGGGACAGGCCAATCGACGATGGGGGTTCCTCTTTCAGCATGAGGGATTTGATCTTCGGGTTATCCTGCATAGGTTCGCAGCATTGAAGCTTCATCCTTTCCGGGCGTTTTTATCCAGCCAGGGGACAAAGCCGTTACGAATATAATGATTATAAAAATGATCGTTATTTTCATAATCGAATCGTTATGAAAATAACGGTTTCCGCCAGCACACACCTGCGTTTTCCAGGGCTCATGCCTCTCCGTGCATCACCTCATCCACGATCTTCGCCGACAGCAGCGCCAGAGGTATCCCCCCGCCGGGATGAACACTGCCCCCACAGAAGTACAGCCCCCTGATGCGGCTGGAAAAGTTGGGGTGCCGCAGGAAGGCCGCCATCCGGTTGTTGGAACTGGTGCCGTACAAGGCGCCCAGGTGGGAAGCCGTTTTGCTTTCGATGGTGCGGGGTTCCAGGACCTCTTCGCAGGCGATCAGCGGTTCGATATCCGTTTTCAGGATGCGGCTCACTTTTTCCAGTATCTGCTTTCTGGACCGGGCGATGAGGGCGTCCCAGTCCTGCCCGGAATCGAAGGGAGCGTTGATCATGGTGAACCAGTTCTCGCAGCCGTCCGGAGCGTCGCCGGGTTCGCATTTTTGAGTGATGTTGATGTACACCGTGGGGTCGTGGCAGAGCCTGCCTTCCTCCAGGTGCTGAAACTCGGCGCGGTAATCGTCGCTGAACAGGATATTGTGCAGGCCCAGCTCCGGGAACTGCCGGCGGATGCCCCAGTAAAAGATCAGCGCAGAGGTCGACTTCTGCTGGCGCAGGGTGCGTTCGGGATGGCGTTCCCGGGGCAGGAGTTTCCGGTAGGTGAAAAACACATCCATATTGCTGACGATGCGGCCGAAGGCTTCCTCTCCGTCATCGAACCGGAGGGCTGCGGCCCTGCCCTCTTTGACCACGATCTCCCGGACGGGCGTATTGAAATGGAAAACCACCCCTTTTCGCCTGGCCAGCTCAAAGATGCTTTTCGTGATGCTGTACATGCCTCCGCGGGGAAAGAAAGCGCCGATATGGTGCTCGAAATGCGGGATAATGCTGAGCAGCCCCGGCGCCTTGTAGGGGTTGGACCCATTGTAGGTGGCAAACCGGTTGAAAAGCTGCACCAGCTTGGGGTGCTTCAGGTGGCGCCGGTTGACGGCGTTCATGCTGGTGAAAAGATCCAGGCCGGGAATGGCCAGCATGGCGCGCAGCACGCGGCCGTCGAGCCAGGTGCCGAGGCGGTGCAGGGACTTTTCCAGGAAGATCCGGCCGGTAACCTCGTATTTCCGTCGGCTGTCGGCCAGGGCCCGGCGCAGCCGCGCGGAGGGGACACCCAGCTTGTCTTCCACTTCCCGGGCAAAACTTTCCTCGCCGGCATGGGCCAGGAGGCGGGCGCCGTCTTCCCAGAAATAGTGGCACACCACCGGCAGGCGCTCATACTCAAAGTGATCGGCCGGATTTTCTCCCGCCGCCCGGTAGAGGTCGTCTACGTACTGCGGCATGGTAAAAAGCGACGGACCGGCATCAAAGCGATAGCCCTGCAGTTCGAATTCTGAAAGCTTGCCGCCAGGGTAACTGTTCGCCTCATAAACATGCACTTCGTGCCCCCGGCTGGCCAAACGCACCGCCGCAGCCAGCCCGGCCACTCCCGCTCCTATGATTCCTATTCTCAAAATCCGTTTTTCGGTGCCTAACAATTCGAACCAGGAAATGTTGAAAAAAGTGATTTGTTGTCGGTTTGGCGAACAATTATACTGGCGAACGCGTGGTTTTGTCAGGAGCAAAACCAGCGATGCCAGTATATACTGACCCGGCGGGTTTTGTAGCCGACAAAACCTGCCGTGCGTCAGTATAGCTTCCCTAACTGACAACCGACAACATCACCCCCTCACCCCATCACCCCCCCCCCCCCCCCCCCCCCCCCCCCCCCCCCCCCCCCCCCCCCCCCCCCCCCCCCCCACCCCCCCCCCCCCCCCCACCCCCCCCCCCCCCCCCCCCACACCACCCCCCACCTATCCACCTCCCCACTTCCCCCCCCCCCCCCCCACCGTGCTCTCCACTTGCTCATGTGCGTAGGGCATGGGGTAGCAGCTGACGCAAAAAAAAAAAA
>JAGFJD010000611.1 GCA_024102975.1 Phaeodactylibacter sp.
CCTGCGCAATTTTGGCGCCGTTATGGACGACGATGCCGTCTCCGGCTACTTCTTCTTCTACGAAACGGAAGGCGGCAAGCGGGGCGAACGCAAGTACATGCTGTCCCTCCTGGACCAGAACCTGGAGCAGGTCGGCCGGAAATCCTTCACCGGCGACAAATACCTGGAGCTGTACGAAGGGGCCTACAATGGCAACGCCCTGGCCCTGAAATTCGCCAACGCCGAAGAAGAGGAGTTCACCATCCGCCTGCTCGACGGCAACGGCGAGCGGATCGGCAGCAAAAAGCTGCCCTTCGGCACCTTCGACGACCCTAAGTACAAGGCCTCCGGCGCCAGCGCCGCCGGCATGGGCGACCAGACGCTGTTTGCCATCCCCGGCAAGGGCTTCGTCCACTACTCCCTGGATACCCGCAAAGGGGCCATGAGCCCGACTTATTATACCATACATTTCATTCCGGATGACAACGACCGCGAAAAAGCCTGGTCGCTGAAATCGCCCGAGGACAACGGCGCCTGGGAGCAGGCTTCCTTCCTGGCAGCCAGCGATGAAGTGCTGGTCAGCACCGTGGTCAGGCGAGAGAAGCTCATGAGCAGAGACCTGGAGTACTTCGTGCTGGGCACAGACCTGGCTACCGGCAAAAAGCTGTTCGAGAAGCCTATCGAAGATTCGAAGTATGCCGTCATGGTCGCCAATGCCTGGATGGAGGGCGAAACCATCCGCTATTTCGGGCAGTATTTTGAAAAGGACGCCAAGACGGCCAAGGAGAACAGCCTCGGCCTGTGCACCTTTACCATGACCCTGGACGGCGAAATTGCCAACCGCAAGTACATCTCCTGGGCGGAGGACGTGAGCAAGCTGCTGCCGGCCAACGCCAAAGGCAAGATCGACGACGTGGGCTACCTGTTTTTCCACGATTTCATTCCCACCCCCTCCGGCGCCGTCTACGGCATTGCCGAGAATTACCGCAAGACGACCGACGCCATGGGCGTTGCCGGCAAGATGCTCAGCCTGGGCGGCGGTAGCGGCAGCACCGCCAAGATCGTCGTGGAAGACCTCTACGTGCTGAAATTCGGCCCCGATTTCGGCCTGGAGGACATTACCGTCGTCGAGAAGAGCAAACACGACGTGTACCTGCCCGCCGGCGCCGCTTATATGAGCCCGCAGATCCTGTCTTATATCGTGCTGTATTTCAACGGGTTCGACTATTTGTTCACCCAGTCGAAGGACGACCTGTTCTCCGTGGGGTACATGGATTTCGAAAAGCGCAAGGGCGAAAAGAACGGCCTGGTGTACGGCGCCGTCAATTACCTCGACGGGGAACTGACGGCCGACAAGGTCGACCTGGCCACCAAGGCGGATCAACTGCGGGCCCTGCCCGCCAAGGCCGGCTACGTTGCCATCTGGGAATACTACGAAAAGGAGAAGCGGATGGACATCCGGCTGGAGCGGGTGAATTTGTGAGGAGGGCCTTCAACTGTTAAAGAAAATTAAAAATCCCATTCTCATAGGGGGGTAAGCCGCCTGTCCGGTAATCAGGTTAGTAGAAATCACCACAGAGTTAAAAACATTCTCGACAACCTGAAATCACCCGACATGAAACCGAACCTGATCTTTGGAGTAGTACTGATGCTGGCAGGCGGCTTTACCTACGCCCTTGGGCTCGACAGCCTGGACATCACCCTGCGCATCGAGGCCAAAAGCCTGCAGAAGGAACAAATGGCCACAGCCCTCTGCCACAGCGGCTGGGGGCAGCCCGCCGCCGGACCTTCCCGCCTGAGCACCACCCTGAACCTCAGCCTCTCGGCGGACTCCACGGCTATAGGGCTTTCCCTTCAGGCCTGGAAGCAATGGCTGGAAGTGAAACTGGACGGCAGGGGAGAAGGCAACGTGGCTTTTGGAAAGGGATATCAAAGGAGAAGCTTGTGAAAGGCCCTCTGGTTGATCATGCCGGCACCTTAGCAGTGATTAAAAAATAAGTTCGACATTTTGAGTCAATGACTTGTGGCGAAGGCCTGCAGTCTCGGCGGGGCAATGGCCTTCGCCACAAGTCATTGACGTCGAACTTGTTTTTTAAACGTTCCTTATGGCACAACCCCTTTCCCGCTCACCCCCTTTCCTCTTCCCGCTTCCCATACGCCAGTGCCAGCCGGATCCGGTGGTAGGGCACCTGTTCGCCCAGGTAGTCGTAGATGTCTTTCAGCTTGTAAGGTTCCT
>JAGFJD010000614.1 GCA_024102975.1 Phaeodactylibacter sp.
AGGCGGAAGGCCTGCGGCGCCTGGATGAGGTGAAATCCAATTTTTTTGCCAACATCAGCCATGAACTGCGCACCCCCCTCACCGTGATCCTGGGCATGACGGAAAAATTGCTGAGGGATGGTGAAGGTGCCGCCACCGCGCCTTTGCAATTGATCCGGCGCAACGGCCGCAGCCTGCTCGACCTGGTCAACCAACTGCTTGACCTCGCCAAGGCGGAAAACAACCAGCTCAAGGCCAACCTGGTGCAGAGTGATATGGCCAATTACGTCCGATATATAGCCGAGAGCTTTCACTCTATGGCCAACCACCGCAACGTAATCCTGCGTTTGGAAACCCGCCGGCCCGAACTGATCATGGATTTTGACCCCGAAAAGATTCGGCAGATCCTCAGCAACCTCATCTCCAATGCGCTCAAATTCACGCCCTCCGGGGGCGAGATCGTATTGCGCCTGGATAAAGTGGAAAGCGGCGGAACCCGGCACATGGCCCTCGACGTGAGCAATACGGGCGAAGGCATCGCGCCGGAAGACCTGCCCCGCATCTTCGACCGCTTTTACCAGGCCGGGCACAACGCCAACAAAGCCGGCGGCGCCGGCATCGGGCTGGCGCTGACCCGGGAATTGGTGAAACTCCTTGGAGGCAGCATATCGGCAACCAGCGAATTGGGGAAAGGCGCTACCTTCTCCGTGATGCTGCCCATATCGAACAACAGCGCCTTGTGGGATTTGGACAGTGAATGGCAGGCAGCGGGGGGCGAACAGTTGCTGCCTGAAGCTCACAGCCTGCTCCTTCCCGACTCCCCACCGCCTGCAACCGGCGATTCCCTGCTCATCATAGAAGACAACCCCGATGTGTCGGCCTTCCTGCGCCTGTGCCTGCAGGGGCATTACACCCTTCACTTTGCCGGCAACGGCCGCGCCGGCATAGAGCTGGCCCTGGAGGCCGTGCCCGACCTCGTCCTCAGCGACGTGATGATGCCGGAAAAGGACGGCTTCGAAGTGGTCGAAGCGCTGAAAAACGACGAGCGCACCAGCCATATCCCCATCGTGCTGCTCACCGCCCGGGCCGACGTAGAGAGCCGCATCGCCGGGCTGGAGCTCGGCGCCGACGATTATCTCGCCAAGCCCTTCCACCGCGATGAACTGCTCATCCGCATCCGCAACCTGCTGGAAAACCGGCGCCGCCTGCGCGAACGCTACGCCTCCCTGCTGCCGCCCGAACCCACGGACGACAAAGCCCTGCAGATAGAAGACGCCTTCCTGCTCCGGATCCGCAGCATCGTGGAGGAGCGCCTCTCCGATTCCTCTTTTGAGATCGACCAGCTCGCCCGCCTGGCCGGCATGAGCCGCAGCCAGCTCTTCCGCAAGATCAAAGCCCTCACCGGGCAGTCGCCCTCCCTCTTCATCCGCGCCATCCGCCTGCAACGCGGCAGGGAACTGCTGGCAACCACGGAAATGAACGTCAGCGAAGTGGCCTACGAGGTGGGATTTTCCACGCCCGCCTACTTCTCGGATGCCTTCACGGAAACCTACGGGCTTCGGCCCAGCCAGCTCAAAAAATGACCGTTTTCCCGTCCATGCAACATAATCGGTGATCGTTGACCAGCTATTGGAAGCCCTTTGCCCGCCTGGAACACATCTTTGCCTTGTCATCATAAACATATTATTCCGAAGGCTGGCAAGGATGCAACCGAACCGGTGATCTGCGGTGGCGTAAATAGCTGCCCTCCGGCTTTCGCGAAGATATGTGCCGCTGTAATTCCTTGATTTTTTACCAGCCCCTCCTCCCGGGGAAAACTAAACCTAAAAAAATGGACACCTTGAAGATCTGGACCTTCCTTTTTCTCTGCGCGCTTTCCGGCATTGCGGCGCAGGCGCAAACCATTCGCTACGTCAAACCGGCGGCGGCCGGCAGCGGCGACGGCTCCTCCTGGGCCAACGCCTCTGCCGATCTGCAGGCCATGATCAATGCCTCCGCTTCCGGCGATCAGGTATGGGTGGCGGCGGGCACGTATAAACCCACCACCGGTACCGACCGCACGATCTCCTTCTCGCTGAAGAACGGCCTGGCCCTTTACGGCGGCTTCCCCGCTTCCGGCGATCCGGGTATGAATGACAGAGACTGGGCCGCCTTCCCCTCCATCCTCAGCGGGGAGATCGGTACGCCGGATGACAAGAGTGACAATTCCTATCACGTTGTCAGATGCAACAACCTGAACTCCGTTATTTTTGATGGCTTTACCATCACGCAAGGGAATGCCAATTTGTTTCCCAATTACCAAATCGGGGGCGGTATGAGGATCGATGGTTCTTCTCCTACCATCAATAATTGCATTTTTATAGAAAACTCAGCCAATGGCGGAGGTGCCATTTTCAATTATTTTGCCTATCCGGTAATTACTAACTGTTCTTTTATCCGAAATGAAGCGGGGAATGGAGGAGCTATGGTCACCCCCGCAAATTCTTCGGTAATCCTTAACAGCTGCAGTTTTACGGAGAACACGGCCCAACTAGGCGGAGCGCTGCATAATGAATCGTCCGGCAGCATCTTTAACGACTGCTTCTTTTCGGGTAACGAAGCGGGTAATGGCGGCGCCATTTTCAACAGCGTTGCCAGTCCTTTGCTGAATCGTTGCACCTTTGTATCGAATGTCGGTGATTTCGGCGGCGGATTCTCCACCGCCGAAGGTTCTCCAGTCCTTGAACGTTGCCGTTTTCTGGGCAATCATGGTATCCAAAGGGGCGGAGGCATCCAAAATTTCAATGGCCATGTGGGCCTGTTTAACTGTGTTTTCATCGGCAACCTCTCTTATATTGGCGGCGGCATCAACACGGAAGGGCCTTCCAGCGTTGACGTGAAGAACTGCAGCTTTTCCGGTAATGCGGCGGGCGGCTTTACGCTTGGTGGAGGTATTTACGTCTTTGGGAGTTCCGCGCAGGTTAGCGTGAGCAACAGCATCCTCTGGGGTAACAGCAGCGGGGTGAGTGGCAACGCCTATTCAGCCGATCATTCCATTATCCAGGAGGGGGCTGGCGGCACGAGCAACCTGAACGCCGACCCGCTCTTTGTCAGCCAGCCGCCGATAGGCCTCGGTACGGCGGGCGACCTTCGCCTGCAGGAATGCTCCCCGGCCATTGACGCCGGCACGAACGCCGGCGCGCCAGGCCTGGATATTGACGGCGCCCCGCGCCCGTTCAACGCTACCGGCCTGACCCAGGCCCAGACGGATATGGGCGCCTGGGAACACCAGCAGGCCGTGCCTTTCATTACCCCCTCGGTAAGCATCAATGGGCCGGAACTGGTGGATTGCCAAATGCCTTCCGTTTATACAGCTACTCCGGTGAACGGCGGTTCGTCGCCGGCCTACCAGTGGAAAGTCAATGGCAATGATGTGGGAACCAACAGCCCCACGTTTTCTACCCTCAACCTGAATACCGGTGATGTGGTGAGCTGTACCATGACGAGCTCAGATCCGTGCGCCAATCCGGTGCTCGCGGCCAGCAATCCCATTCAGGTAAGCATATCCCCACCCCCCGGCGACCCCTCCGAATTCGGCGATAACGCCTGGAATGTCTATGCCTGGAATGCCGGCGGCGTCGAGCCGGGCCAGGGCGCATGGAACGAAAATTACCGGGGCTATTATATTGCCACGGACATCAATTTCAATGCGGGAAATCAGTGGAACACCCTGCTTTCTCCTTCTTCAGCGGCCGGCTACCAGGGATGCCCGGTCGTGAATGACAACCATTCCTTCAGCGCCAAACGCCGGGGGTTCCCCTGCGCCTATTACCGCATCAACATCGATTCGCATGACGATGCGGCCGAACTCTGGATCGACGGCGTGAAGGACTGGGAGCACATCGGCTGCTGCGATCAGCACCCTGGCGCCTGGGAAGGTTTTCTGGGGGCTGACAGCGAGGTGGAATTTCGGGTGACGGAAGGCGCAGAGGCTTCCCGCGGCGCCATTTCCTTCCAGGCCCTATCGCCTGTTCTGGAAGGATTGGAAGGCTTATGCGGCAATCCTTCGGCTACCCTTTCCGTAACCGGCAACCTGACGGGCAATTACCTGTGGTCAACCGGGGAAACCACCCCCACCATAACCGTTACCAGCCCGGGCGACTACAGCGTGACGATCAGCGACGGCAACGGATGCGCCATTCAGGCAGCGGGCACCACTGCCTTCCCCGCCAGCGACCCGGCCGAATTCGGCGACAATCTCTGGAACGTCTATGCCTGGAACGCCGGCGGCCAGACAGACACCGGCGACTCCTGGAATACCAACTATGCAGGCTACTACACGGTGAACAGCCTGAATTTTAACAGCCAGGATCAATGGCATCCGCTGGCTTCTCCCTCCTCGGCGCCCGGCTACCAGGGATGCCTGGTGGACAACGACAACCACTCTTTCAGCGCCAAACGCAGAGGCTTTCCCTGCGGCATTTACTCCATTAACATCGACAGCCACGATGATGCGGCGCAGTTGTGGATCAACGGCGTGATGGTATGGGAGCATATAGACTGCTGCGATATCCACAGCGGCGTATGGATCGGTGAACTGAATCCAGACGACGAGGTGGAATTCCGGGTCACTGAAGGGAGCGGAGAATCGGATGGCGCTGTTTCCTTCCAGTCATACGCCGTCGCGTTAACAGGCACAAACACCATTTGCTACGGCGCTTCCGACGGTTCGGTTTCCGTTTCCGGATTTCCGGGGGCAACCTATTCCTGGAGCAACGGCCAGCAAACGGCGGCCATCTCCAATGTTGCCGCCGGGGAATACTGTGTCACAGTTTCCACTTCAGGAGGCTGCTCTTCGGTTAGCCAATGTTTCACTATCAACAGCTACCCGCAACTGCCGCCGCTTGCGATCGTTTCGGACGGCCCCACGACGGCCTGCCCTGGCACGGAGGTGGAGTTGTGCTCCCCGGTCGCTTCGCTCCCCGACTTTATGTTCATTGCACAAAGCAACGGCATATTGAAAAAATTCTATACAGATCTCACTACCCACGCCCTGACGGAGGCAGACAGCTATTCTTTTATTTGGACCAGTAACGCCCTGGCCAGACACCCGGCCACAAAAGAAATATTCGTGGTGGCCCCGAGCGCCGGGATTCGCACGCTTTACACCTTTAACCTGCAAACGAACGCCGTCA
>JAGFJD010000636.1 GCA_024102975.1 Phaeodactylibacter sp.
GCGGCGATACAGACAACTGCCCCGCCGTTTTCAACCCCGGGCAGGAAGACCAGGACGGGGACGGAGAAGGCGACGTTTGTGACCTGTTATTGTGCATCAATACTTATATCAGCAGCCTGAATGCCTATATAGAAGGGCTGCCCATCAGTTCGTCAGTAGAACAGTCCGTCGCCCGGCGGCTCGATATGGCGGAAAGCCGGTTTTGCAGCGGGTACAGCGCCGGCACGGTGGTCAGCCTCCTGAACAACGCCATCAGTTACGTGCAGTACCAGAGCGGCGGCGGCATCCCGGCCGCAGATGCCGCGTACATCATCGGCCAGGTGCAATACCTGATCGACGAAATTTATGCCGGCAATGTGGAGTGTTGCCCGGCCGGTTCCCGGCCCTCCGCTCCCGGTATCGCAGGCGCTGCCCCTCTGATGGAGAGCGTCGGCCTGGAAGTGTTCCCTAATCCCTTTGCCAACCAGGCTACTATTCGTTTCTACCTGCCGCTGGCCGGGCCGGCCAGCCTGGAGGTGTTCAACCTGCAGGGGAAAAAAGTGAGGAGCCTGTTTGCTCAAACGCTGGACGCCGGGCAGCATGAATACATCTGGGATGGTGTGGCAGATAACGGCAGGCAGTTAGAGACAGGTGTCTATCTGATTCGGCTGAGGGCGGGAAGCGGGGCCTTTACGCAAAGGGTGAGCCTGGTGAAATAGAGAAAACCGAGCTGGCACAACTGGCGGCAAAAATTAATATTCGGGAGCGGCGCTTTGGCGCCGCTCTTTTTTATTCTGGCAAATTTTCGGATAAAACTGCGTCGGCACAGGTATTTTGCATGGCCAGCCCTGGGAACACATTTGGGGTATTTAGATGCATTAGCTATTTTTGTAGTATTATATAGACAAGCTTAGCCCTCACTTAGATGCCCGGACGTATCAACTGCCTCGCCAATGCAGTCGGAGCGAAGCCCCGAAGCGGGAATTCCCTGTTACGGGCCTGTCTGCTCGCTTTATTCTGCTGCAGTATTCCCGCCTATGGCCAATCCCCGAAGCAGGACAGCCTCATGTCTGTCTGGAAAGACGAAACGCAGTCGGACACCAACCGCCTGGAGGCGATCGACCGGCTGGTGATGAACATCTACTACAAGGCCGATCCCGACAGCGCCCTTTACTACGCAGAAATCCAGATTGCCTATGCAAAGGAGCGGAATAACAGTAAATGGTTATCCAAAGCCTTATCAAATAAAGCGCGGCTACTGGTCCGGAGCGGCACTTATAGCCAGGCTATGGAAGCCTACCGGGAAGCGCTTCAATTTCAGAAAGGGATAAATGACATAAAGAGGATGGCCGATTCTTACCAATGGCTCGGCTATTTAATGCGCAAAGAAGGGAAATTTACCGAAGCGCTGGAAAATTATCAGCTCAGCCTCGATCTTTCGGGCCAGTTGGGGGAAGAGGGCGTTTCTTTCCATGCTGCCACGCTCAACAGCATGGGCACCCTGTTCATGGACCAGCAGGATTATGAAAATGCACTCGAATATTATCACAAAAGCCTGGAGTTGCACCAGGCAATCGACAGAAAGATCGGCATTGCCGCCAATTACAACAACATCAGCCAGGTTTATCTGAACCAGGGTATATACGATAAGGCGAGGCCTTACCTGGAAAAAAGCCTCGAACTGAAAAAAGAACTCAATGACCTGGAAGGCATTGGAAATGTGTATCAGAGTTTTGGGTCCATAGCCTTTGAAGAAGGGAATTACGATGCTGCGCTTCGGTATTATCAGGTGGCTTTTCGCTACAGAGACAGCATTTCTCACCGGGGAGACATGGCCGCCTCCAGCGGCGCCATCGGCCGGACGTATCTGAAAATGGGCGCCCCGGCCAATGCTACGGACTGGTGCCGGAAGGGCCTGCGACAAGCAGAAGAAGTAGGCGATGTAAACGAGGCGATACTGAATTGCCGCTGCCTGTATGAAACCTATCGCCAACTGGGCAGGGCCGATTCCGCTCTGATCTACCACGAAAAACTGATGGTCTTGCAGGATTCTATTTTTAATGAAGAGACTACCCGCCAGCTCGCCCAACTGGAAGCGCAATACGCCTATGAAAAAGAGAAAACCTTGCTGGAGTCTGAGTTGCGGCAACAGCGCCTGATCCGCAATGCCATGATCGGAGTGGGAGGGTTGCTGCTGCTCCTCATTTATCTCATTTACCGGATTAGCCGGATCCGGGCTAAGAAGAACCGGGAGTTGGAGTTTAAAAACCAGCAGATCGAAGAAGACCGGGCTACCATCAGCCAGCAAGCAGCCGAACTACGTGAACTGGACGCTATGAAAAGCCGGTTCTTCGCCAATATTTCTCACGAGCTGCGTACTCCCGTCACCCTCATTGCCACTCCCCTTGCACATGCGCTGGAGCAGCACCAGAACACGCTCAGCCAGGAGCTGAAACGGATACTGACGCTGGCCAGGCGGAATGCCGGCAAATTGATCAACCTGATTGAGGAGTTGCTGGAACTCTCCCGCATTGAAACCGGCCAGCTGGAACTGGCAAAAACCCCGACTCAACTGGCTCCTTTCTTCCGGCAGCTCATGAGCGCCTACGAATCTACTGCGGCGGTCAAAGGCGTCGAGCTTTCTATAGACTGCCAATTGGCCGAAGAGGAAGCAGCTCTGCTGGATAAAGGGCGGGTGTCCAAGATCGTCAATAACCTGCTGAGCAATGCGCTGAAGTTTACGCCGAAGGAAGGCAGGGTCAATTGCGAAGTCGGAAGGCGGAAGGCGGAAGGCGGAACGCACAAGCCCACGGATATCAACGTTTCCGAATTCGCATTTCCGACTTCCGACTTCCTCCAGGTCGCCGTCGCCGACACCGGCCGCGGCATCTCTCCCGAAGACCTGCCCTATGTTTTCGACCGCTATTTCCAAACCAAACAAAAAGGCTTGCCTACAGAGGGCGGCATGGGTATCGGGTTGGCTTTATCGAAAGAACTTGCCGAGCTGATGAACGGCAGCCTGAGCGTAGAGAGCACCGCCGGCAAGGGCAGCACTTTCACTCTGAGGCTTCCTTTAGAAATGGCAGAGGAATCTCCGACAGCGCCCCCGGCCCTACTTACAGCGGCTCCGGCCGCCTCCGTACAGCCGGACAAAGCGGTTGCAGCTGTACGGGAAGAAGGCCAAAAGCACCTTCTGATCGTGGAAGACAATCCGGACATGCAGCAACTGCTCACAGGCTTGCTATCCGGCCAATACCACTGCACTTTAGCCAATAATGGCGCCGAGGCCTGGGCTATGCTGAACGACGGCACATTTTCCGCAGATGACGTCGACCTGATCCTCAGTGACGTCATGATGCCCGAAATGGATGGCTATGAATTACTGGAGCGTATCAAAGCACACAAGCAATGGCGGCAGGCGCCCGTGGTGCTGCTCACTGCCCGGGCCGCCGAAGAAGGTAAGCTGAAGGCGCTTCGGCTGGGCGTCGACGACTACCTGATCAAACCCTTCTCCTCGGTAGAGCTGACGGCGCGTATTGAAAACCTGATCGCCAACTATGAACAGCGGCAGGAGCTGAAGCGCCTGGGGGTCGAACTCGATCTTGACCCGGCGCCCTCCTCCGACGAAATCTGGCTCTCGGAAGTGGAAGCCCTTTGCCTCAAAGCCATCGAAAAGCAACTGACGATCAATAACGCCTACCTTACAGGGGGGCTTAATATCAGCGAAAGGCAGCTCCTGCGCCGTATCAAGGCCCTTACCGGCCTGTCCGTCAATAAGTATGTACAGGAAGTGAAGCTTCAGAATGCCCGGCACCTCCTGGAATACCAAGCCTACCCTACCGTCGCCCAGGTCGCCTACGCCTGCGGCTTCAATACCCCCGCCTATTTTTCCAGTGTATTTCAAAAGCGCTTCGGCAAACGGCCGGCAGATTATTTCAGCTCAGAAGAGTAATGAGCGTATTACAGTTGCAGGGTATCAGTTGGCCGCCCACCGTCTGCCGAATACCGCTGGCCTTCTACCGTTATCCCCAAAATGGCTGTTTTCTTCACCTTTTTGGCGGGTTTCTTCACCTCGCCTGCCCCTACCTTTACGGGCATTCACTTTCCTTGAAATCATGTAAAAACCAAACTCAATGAGAAATCCCAGCTCTTTTTCTACTCCCATCCAATCGCCTGGTGAGCTTGCCAGCCGTTTGCCCGGCATCCGGATCTTCCGGCCGTTCTTTTCAGCGGCCACAATGGTTTTTTTCCTGTGGGCTTTGTCTTTTGCAGTACTACAGGCCCAGGACCTGAACGCCGACGGGATGACCTACGCGTTCGGCTTCGACAATGACCACAAGTACCGGGACTTCACGATTCCTGCCGATCTGGATCCGACCACGGGATATAACCAGATTTCCTTTTACCTGCGGGGTGGCGACGGCGGCCGGCGCCGGGTTGGAGGTATATGTACGGTTGGAGGTGGAAACGGTGCCAGGGTCATCGCTTCTTTTGCCATCGGTACGGATACCGATGAGCTCGAACCCGGGGGCACCATCCGCTTCGTGGTCGGCGAACAGGGGAAAAGCATCAAAAGCAGCAGTTGGGTCGGCGTCGGCGGCGGCGGCGGTACGGCTATCCTTTACAAAAAGCCGGGCGCCACGATCGATGAATCCGATGATACGCCCTCGTTGAATATGGCAGATGCCGATAGTGACTGGATATTGCTGGCGGTGGCCGGAGCTGGCGGTGGCGCCTATTCTACGGGCGTTTGCGGAAGTGGAGACGGTTTGTCCGGCCGGCCCGGAAACGCAGAGGAGGACGGCACGGACGGTAATGGCCTGTCTGCGGGATCAGGAGGCGCCTCAGGATATGAGGGAGAAAGCGCCTACGGCGCCGGGGGCGGCGGCGGCTATCTCACTGGTGGCACCGGCGGCCCCGATGGATTAAGAGGTGGCCTGGACGGGGGTGACGGTGGCTTCAATGATGGAGGCCACGTCCGGGGTGGCTACGGCTACGGCGGCGGTGGTTCCGGGGCACGCATGGGCGTTCTCGGAACCGGTGGTGGCGGCGGCGGCTTTTCCGGTGGCGGCGCCGGCAGCGGTTACTTTGGGGGCGGCGGCGGCGGTAGTTTTGTAAACAGCGCTGCAACAATATCCACCAAAAATAGCGGAGATGGCGCTGACAAAACACCTAACGACGGTAAGATCACCTACCGTTTCGAGATTAACCCCGGCCTGGTTGACCCCCCGGTAGCTTTGTGCAAGGACGTAACCATTTATATTTCAGGTGACGATGTAACCCTGAGAGGAAGCGATGCCGATGACGGAAGCTACGACCCAAATGACCGTGAACTTACTTTCCAGGTATGCGACAACAGCAATTTCTGCAGCCCGGGCTGGACATTTGACTGCTCTGACATAGGGGGCACTTACTCTTTTATCTTAAGAGTAGACAATGGCCTAAGCACCAGCACCTGCGATTTTACGCTTGAAGTGGAACAGGGGACGCCAGGCGACTTTGCCTGCCCTGAACCGGTGACGGTGCAGATAGGTGATTGCATGCCTGTCGTACAGGATGGCGATTTTTACTTCAATGATGACGGCGGTGTTCGTCCGGAGTTCGAACCACAAAGCTACCCGGCATGCAACACGGAGATCGAACACTACATCATTCGGCCGGATAATACAATCGATTCTTTTCCTGTTTTTGCCTATACGGACGGCCTCCGGTCAGATACTTTTGGCCTGGGCACCAGCACAGTGGTCTATACGGCCCGATACGAAGATGAAGATGCCGTGGAACGGACACAATCCTGCTCCTTCACCGTGACAGTCGAACCGGCCGGCCTGACGCTGGACTGCCCGAACAATGCCCAGATCGATATTCCATCTTCTGATTATGATCCGGAGAACCCCTGTTTTTATACGGTTGAAGATCAATTCAACGCAGAATATCGCGCGGATTTGGATCTCAGCTACAACGGTTGTGGCGATATCACTTACCGCGTCACGGGCCCCGGCCTGGATCCTGCCGTGACGGAAGGAACAGGGGAGTTGACAAGCTTTAACTTTGAAGCAGGCATAAGCACCGTAGAATATACACTGGTGCGCATACCGGGAGAGGAATACACGTGCTCATTTACCGTAGAGATCGATGCGCCTAATTATTCCTTACCTGAATTTACCACTTGCCCGCAAAGCACGGTTGAGCTGACTGTTTACGACGGCATCACCGAGCAGGAGGTGATCGATCAGCTCGACTTCGAAGTCATCGACGATTGTGGCATTGTCCGGTACGAACTGGAGAACATCAGCCTGTCCTGCAGCGAAACAGGAAGCCGGCAAAGAAATGTGCGGCTCCGTGCTTACGACGCCAGGCTCCTCGAAGATATTTGTACGTTCGATGTTATTACCCGGGCCGGGCAGGGCGTAAATTGTCCGGCAGATGTAACCGTAAACGTTGACCCCGAAACCTGCCAGGCGACGATAGGCGCCGGGCTCTTCGCACCGGCCGGCGCCGGTTGCGGAGAAAACTATAACTACCTCCTTCAAAGTAGCGATAATACGTCGATCACCAGCGGCAGTGGCAATATTCCGGAACAAGTATTAGGCGCAGATGCCTATACCGCCGCTTATTCCTGGACCGAAAGAGTAAACGGCCTCGATGTGCTTGCGTCTTGTTCCTTTACTGTTACGGTCCGCGAATCGGAAGCGCCGGCAGCCACCTGCCAGGATATGGCGGTAAACCTCAGCTCGATACCTCCCAACCTGGCAGAACTGGTGGGCGCCGGGTCGAGCGACAACTGCAGCGGCAGCCTGGCTTATGCACTCAGCCTCACCCCGGATTGCACCAATATCGGGCTCAACCCGGCCTTCCTCACCGTTACGGACGGATCGGGTAATCAGGCGATTTGTCAAACACTTATTACTGTAGTAAATGACATAGCGCCTGCCATTAATGAATGCCCTCCAACAGAAGCAACAGTGAACATGGACGCCGGCGCCTGCCAGGGCGCCGTTCCCGACCTGACTGGAGAAATTACGGGCGCCTCCGATTGCGGCAGTATTACACCCTACCAACTCCCGCTGGCCG
Organism: Phaeodactylibacter sp.; assembly: GCA_024102975.1. Taxonomy (GTDB): domain Bacteria; phylum Bacteroidota; class Bacteroidia; order Chitinophagales; family Saprospiraceae; genus JACJXW01. The sequence continues at coordinate 7,054 of JAGFJD010000636.1, forward strand.
GAACGGCCTTCGGCGCCGCAGACGGTGATGAACTACAGGTAGAAGTAGGGGTGATAGATGACGATGGCAACGCTTCGGCCTCTCCCTGTACGGTAACCCTCACTCTGCAGGATATGGAAGCTCCCACTGCCCTTTGTCAGGATCTGGCGGTGCAACTGGATGAGGCCGGCAGCGCCACAGTGGCTGCTCAACAAATCGATAACGGCTCTTCAGACAACTGCAGTATTGCTTCCCTGTCGCTCAGCCAGGCAGCCTTTGATTGCAACAACATTGGAGACAACACCGTAACGCTCACCGCAACCGATGCCGCCGGCAAAACGGGCACCTGCACGGCAACCGTGACGGTAGAAGACAATTTGCCGCCGGCCCTAACCTGCCGGACCAACATACAACTTTATCTGGACGGAACGGGAACAACCACCTGGAACCCCAACGGCATCCTGGTGCAGAGCAGCGACAACTGTTCAATAGCCAGCACCGTGGTTGATCCTCTCCAGACGTTTACCTGCGCGGACCTGGGCGATAATTTTTTCACCTTAAAACAGATCGACGTCTCCGGTAATGAAAGTGAATGTACGGCAAAAGTGGTCTTAACCGACATCAGCGGCCCTACTGTTGTACCCCAAAATATTACCGTCGAGCTGGATGAGCAGGGACAGGCTGTCATCACGGCCGCAGATGCAGACGGCGGCTCCTCGGATAACTGTACCAGCAACGCCGGACTGGAATTTTTCTTCTTCGACCTGACTGCCGGCGAGCCGACAGCGGACAGCCCGCTGCATTATTTCGACTGCAATGACATCGGTACGGTAAATCTTATTCTGGGCGCCACAGATGCAGAGGGCAATATTGGCGCATCCCTCACTCCGGTTACGGTGACGGTCAACGACAATGAAGCGCCAACTTTTACCGACTGCCCCGAGGCCCTGTTCTACGACAGTGATCCCGGCCAGTGTGGAGCGGTTGTCGAATACCTCTCGCCCTCGGCCAATGACAATTGCGGTGCCACTGTAAGCCTGGTTAGCGGCATTGGAAATTCCGGTTTTTACCCGGTGGGAACCACTACTGAATCATACACCGCTACCGATGCCGCCGGCCATACCGCCGGTTGCTCTTTCACGGTGACGGTCACCGATAACGAAGCGCCGGTAGCCCGCTGCCGGGACATCACCGTGGAGCTCGGCGCCAACGGCTCGGCCAGCATCGCCGCCGTGCAGGTCAACGACGGCAGCTCCGACAACTGTAACCTGCTGGGCCTGAACCTCAGCCGGACAAGCTTCGGCTGCAGCGATGTGGGCATGCGCACCGTACTGCTCACCGCCACCGACCCCGCCGGCAACAGCCACAGCTGCACCGCCACAGTGATCGTTCAGGACAAGGTGGCGCCCGCGGCCGTTTGCCGGGACATTACAGTACAGCTCGATGAATCCGGCCAGGCGGCCGTCCTGCCGGAAGACATCGGCGACGGCTCGACGGACGCCTGCGGCATCGCTTCCCTGGCGCTCAGCCAAACGGCCTTCACCTGCGCCGATCTGCTGGGCCCCAATGCCGTTACCCTCACCGCCACCGATGTTAACGGCAATGCTTCGGGCTGTGCGGTCAATGTCTGGGTGAGGGACGACAACTTCGGCGCCTGCCCCGACCCCTGCCCCAACGATCCCGATGACGACCTCGACGGCGACGGCATCTGCGGCGATACAGACAACTGCCCCGCCGTTTTCAACCCC
>JAGFJD010000034.1 GCA_024102975.1 Phaeodactylibacter sp.
GAGGAAACCGGCATTGCTTTCGCCGACGCGGAAATCCGCTCCAACACCGTCACCCTGGCTGGCAAAGGCTTTGGCTTCCGGCTCCGAGGCGTAAACGGGCTGGAAGCCAGCAGCAATGACATTTATATGGAACAGGCCGTGCAAACGGCGGCCGGCATCCGCGTCAATGGTGCCACAAACTGCACCATCCGCGAAAACTACGTGGTCGGCCCCGGGCCGGATAACCTGTTCTTTGTAGGCCTGGATGTGCTGGATGGCAGCAGCAGCGTTTTTGACTGCAATACGTTTACGGAGCTGGGCACGGGGGCGGAGTTTGAGGGCAGCTGTATGGGCAGTACGGTGAGTACGAATGTCTTTGAGCCCGGTACGTTGGGCTTGGGACGAGGACTAGTGTATAGGAATAGCCTAAACATCGGCGTGCAAAGCCATGCGGGTAACTTATGGGAGGTGAATATGGAGTTGCCGAATGAGGGGTATGAGGTAGCGGCGGCGGTGAGTTTTGGGAGTGGGTTAGACGATTTAACAGATAACAGTTACCCTGTTCATGACGAAGATCCACCCATTCGCCCATCCTCCTTTACGTTTCCGAATATTGGAGGGATTCCATTGCAAACGCTGATTAATTTCTGGTTCCCTGTCGATCCTGAAGGAGAAGCAGGAATTTGTATTCCTGGCGGCGTAGTAGAACCAGGCGGCCCCAAAGATATCCACCGCCAGGTAGCGCGGGGCGAATTGCAGGATAGCCTCTACGGAGAAGCCCTACTTTGGGTTGCTCAGCTTCAGCTGTATAGGCAGCTAAGCAAGGCTATCGAATGGCCCTCAGACGAGATACAGGATAGCTTTTACCTGGCAAATGCCAATACGGCGATAAGCCAGTACTACCTTCTGGAAAAGGCGAAAGAAGCATTGTTTCATTACGATTCTCTGCAAGGCGCAACTCTGAACGGTTGGGAAGCTCAGTTGCAGGAGTTGATAGGCTATATTCTCGAAAAAGATAGCCTGATCGCTGCCGGAACTCTGGGCATGGAAGCCAGCCGGGATAGCCTGTTGGGCGAAGCGAGTACTTTGTGCATTTCCCTGGACTCATTGGAAAATGTATTACTGCAAAGCCAATTAGCCTTGGCTCAGCAGGCTATAACCGACAATGCCTCTTTGACGGATACGGCGGTTTACCAATCTAATGAAATTAATCGGGTTGGGCAGGCTTTGTTAGAACGTAGGCTTTCCCCCGAAGAAAACCGCCATACCATTCAGTTGCCCCATCTGCCCGAAGGGTTATATTTCCTTAAGGTGTACAGAAATGAAACTCTGATTTCATTACACAAGCTGGTGGTCCTGAATTAATTTATTGTTCACTTGGCAGCCATAGTGCAGAAAACCTGTGTTATGGCTGCTTTTGCATTTGGCTTATGAAAAGTATGCTTACAATAATATGTTTTCTTATTTCTTTCATTTTTTTACAGGCGCAGGAAATGTTCAAAAGGGAAAAACGAGATTATATTTGGCTGGTGGGAAGCGCTCCATTAGAAGCAGGCGGAGAGGATGTCACCCAATTGGATTTCCGTACGGAACCTCCTACGGTAACTGGTTTTGACCTGGATATGAATTTCTGGAGGACTAACGCCAATATCAGTAGCGCCGATGGTGATCTATGGGCCTATACCAATGGAATGGAACTGCGGAATTATTTAAACGATACGCTGGCTACCGGCTTGGGGCCTAGTGAATATTCGGGCCATATCGGCAATGACGGCTACCCAACTCAACAAGGAGCCATATTTTTAGCCAAGCCGGATGCAGATTCTATGGTTTATCTTTTTCATGAGGATAGGGAGTGGGCGCCGGATGAATATATTAGTAATAGTTGGGCGCAAAACCTTTATTATACCGAAATAAATATGAGTGCCAGTAGCCAAGGGCAAGTCGTAGAAAAAAATGTGCCGATCATTCAGGATACGCTTGAAAAAGGAAGCCTCACTGCTGTCCGACACGCCAATGGGCAGGATTGGTGGCTGCTCGACCCGGAAGCTAATACCAACCGGTACTATACGCTGTTGTTTGGCCTACAAGGAATAGAAGATATATACACCCAAGCGCTTGGAGGGCTGGTCATGGACGGTGGCGGAAGCGCCGTTTTTTCTCCTGATGGTACCCGATATGCTCGTTTAACTATTGTATACGCCGGTGGAGAGGCTGACCACTGCCTGAATATTTACGACTTCAACCGGTGCGATGGACAATTATCAAACCCTATAGAAATCGTTTTTCAGGGTGCTGCCGCCGGCGGAGAGGGCATTGCTATTTCCGAAAACAGCCGTTTTCTCTACATAGTCGGTTTTCTTGATATTTGGCAGTTCGACCTGTGGGTGGAAGACATTGCTGCATCAAGAACGCTTGTAGCCACTTATGACGGCTTTGTTGCTCCTGCCTTCAGCCAAACCACTACTTTCCACGCCGCCCAACTCGCCCCAAACGGAAAAATTTATGTCAATTGCTCCTCCAATGCCAATTACTTTCACATCATCCACGCCCCCAACCAAAAGGGCCTGGCCTGCAATGTAGAACAGCATGCCTTGGAAATCCCCACGTTGAACTACCAAAGCATCCCCAACTTCCCCTACTACGGCCTGGGCCCCTTAGACGGCTCCCCCTGCGACACCCTCGGCATCGACAACCCGCCGCCCCAGGCGGCCTTCAGCTATGTTGTCGAAGACAGCGCCGCCTTCCAGGTAGCCTTTTACGACGGCACCCGCTTCAGCCCCGAGAGCTGGTTGTGGGAATTCGGAGACGGGCAGAGCAGCACGGAGCGTTTTCCGGTGCATGCATACACGGAGGCGGGGGTTTATGAGGTGTGTTTGACGGCTGGTAACCAGACGGGGAGCGATACGGTGTGCGATACGGTGCGTTTTGTGGTGAGTGGTTCGCTGTCTGTTGTCCGTTCCGGGGTGGAGGTGCGGGTGTTTCCCAACCCGGTATCCGATATGGCTACGTTGTCAGCCCGGGGGCTGCCGGCAGGAGTGCGGGCGGCGGAGCTGGTGTTGTATGACGCGCTGGGGCGGGAGATGTTGCGGCAGGGCGTAGGGGTAAGAAATGGCGAGGTGTTGCAGCAGTTGGATTTGGCAAGTATGCCGTCCGGGGTGTATTTTTGGGTGTTGCGGGCGGTTTCCGGCGAGGCCTTGGGGGCGGGCAGGTTGGTGAAGCGGTGAGGGCGCTTGAGAGTTGCCGCTTTTGGGGTAGAACTCACCCCCGCCCTCGCAAGCGAGGCCTCCCCCTCTCTTGAGTTATGCGGGGGCATTGAGAAGAGAGGGGGTAAGGGCACATATCGGGCAGGTGTTTCCTGGAGCCTTCCCTCGCCTCTCCCGGCCTGTTGGGCTTCGGCGTGAGACTTCGGCGTGAGCTCAGCCGAACGGTACGGCACAGGCTCTCCAAAGGAGGGAGCTTTGCCGGGGTGTGCCGCCGTCCAGAGGCTCTCCGGCGAGTCGCGGAGTTACCCCCTCTCTTCCGCTGGCTCTCATTGGAGCATAAGAGAGGGGGAGGCTTAACCCAACGCAAGTTGGGTTAAGGCGGGGGTGAGTTCTACGCCCGGCTGCCGGGTATAAAGCCATAAAAATTGTATTTATGACAAACCAGTATTTCTTTAGCTACGCCAGCCGCAACTGCGCCCGCGCCATCTGGGCCGAAGGCACAGCGGCCGACATTGCCAACAACTATATGATAGCCTGCGGAAATCTCACGCTGAAGTCCGGATAAATTATTTGGTGTCTTCGTAGCAAGGAGCGTTCAGCTCGGAAAAAGCTGGTACTGCTCTGCGCTTTACAATGATGCAATGCCCTTCCTCCATAAATTTCCCCAAAAAAAAACCGTTCCCCGTCGCGTTTTCTTAACTTCACTCCCGAAAGCATTAAACCTGTTGGCCATACTATGAAAACCTTGAAGCCATACCTGCTGATCCTTGGCGCTTTGCTACTCCACTCCTGCGCCGATTACAAAATCCATTACTCCCGCGATGCCCGGGGCTGGGAAAACAATACGCCGCCGGCGGGCCTCGTGCCGGCCCATTCCGTTTTCCTGGTCGGCGACGCCGGCTACCTGGTAGACGGAAAAACCTCTCCCGCCCTGATCCTGCTGGGCGAAAAGCTCCGGCAGGCCGGCAAGAACAGCACCGTGGTTTACCTGGGCGACAACATCTATCCCGACGGGCTGGAACCCAAAGACAGCCCCGGCCGGGAAGCCGACGAGGCGCGGCTGAAAGCCCAACTGGACATCCTCAAAGGGTATAAAGGGAAAGTGTTTTTTATCGTCGGCAACCACGACTGGTATGAGCATGGCCTGGACGGGTTGGACCGGGAGAAGAAGTTCATCGAAAAATACCTGGACAGAGAAGATGTCGTATTGCCCAAACCCGGCTGCGGCGATCCCGAAGAGGTAGAACTCACCGACAACCTCACCCTGGTGCTGATCGACTCCCAATGGTACCTCGAAAACTGGGACGGGCACAGCGAAATCAACGACGGTTGTGAGGTCAAAAGCCGGGAAGTTTTCCGGGAATACATGGAAGAGGCTATCAAGGGCAACCGCAACAAGAACATGATCATCGCCATGCACCACCCGCCGTATACCAACGGCCCGCACGGGGGTGATTTCACCCTCAAGCAGCACCTCTTCCCGCTGACCGACCTCAACGACAACCTCTGGATTCCGCTGCCCATCCTGGGTTCGGTGGTGCAGTTCCTGCGCGGCACGGTCGGCCATCCGCAGGACGCCAGCCACCCCAAGTACCGGGAACTGGCCAATATCGTCATCGGCGCCGCCCGCAAGAACGGTAGTTTTTTCATCGCTTCGGGCCACGAGCACAACCTGCAGTACACCGAGCAGGACGAGCAGTTCTTCATCGTCAGCGGAGCCGGCTGCAAGGAAAGCCCCTCCCGCCTGGGCAAGGGCACGGAATTCGCCTACGGCCACCGAGGCTTCGTCCAGCTGGACTTCTACCAGGACGGCTCGTCCTGGATGCAGTACTGGGTGCCGGAAGGGGAGAGCGGCCGGATAGTTTACCGCAAGCAGGTGAAAGGCCCCTTGCCGGATATCGTGGAAGAGGTGGCCGACGATTTCCCGCCCATTCCGGACAGCGTGGACATGCCGATCAGCCGGACCGACTTTAAAAAAGGAAAACTCTGGAGCTTCTTCTGGGGAGAGCACTACCGGGATGTTTACAACGCGGTGGTAAAAGTGCCCAGCCTGAAGCTCGGCGAACTCAAAGGAGGCATAAAGCCGGAAAAGCGCGGCGGGGGCTACCAGACCAACTCCCTGCGGTTTGAAGCCGAAGACGGCAAGCAGTACGTCGTCCGTTCCATCGACAAGGACCCGTCCCGGACACTGGGCTACCCCTTCAACGAGTCGTTCGTCACCGAAGTGGTGAAGGACAACTTCAGCGCTTCCCATCCCCTGTCGGCCATCCCCGCCGCCCGGCTGGCCGAAGCGGTGGGCATTTATTACACCGACCCGAAGCTCGTCTACCTCCCTGCCCAGAAAGAGCTGGACATTTACAACGACGAATTTGCCGGATCCCTGTACCTGTTCGAAGAGCGGCCCGACGACGACGTCTGGGGCGATACCCCGCAGTTCGGCAATTCCAAAGAAATCCTCTCCACAACGGACATGCTGGAAGAAGTGCTGGGCGAGCACGACCGCCTGATCGACTACCGCTGGGTGGTGCGCTCCCGCTTGTTCGACGTGCTGATCGGCGACTGGGACCGCCACGACGACCAGTGGCGCTGGGCGGAGATCGACGAGGGCAAGTACGAGTACTACCGCCCCATCCCCCGCGACCGCGACCAGGCCTTCTGCAAGTATGACGGCCTGCTGCTCGGCATCGCCCGCGGCACCGCGCCCGACATTAAGAAGCTGATGGTCTTCAAAGGCAACACCAAACGGATACAGTGGCTGGTGTACAACGCCCGCCACTTTGACAAAAGCTTCCTCACCGGGGCCGACTGGAGTACCTGGGAAGAAGAGGTGCGCCGCATCCAGGCCGCCGTGACCGACGAGCGCATCGAGGCGGCCTTCCGCCAGGCCTGGCCCCCGGAGGTGTATGCCCTCAACGGAGCGGACATCGTCGCGAAGCTCAAAGCCCGGCGCGACAACCTGATGGAGATGGCAAGAGCGTACTACAAGTACATCTCCAAAAAAGTGGAAGTGGTCGGCACCTCCGAAAAAGACCTGTTCACCATCGAGCGCCTGGTCGGCGGGCAGACCCGCGTGCGCGTTTACGATACCAACGACAAGGGAGAGAAGGAGTTCCTCTTTTTCGGCCGCACCTTCGAGTACGACGAAACCAAAGAGATCATCTTTTACGGCCTGGACGACGACGACATTTTCGAGGTCACCGGCAAGGCCGAAAAGGCCATACCCATCCGCATCGTCGGCGGGCTGGGCGACGATACCTTTACCGATCAGTCGGAAATCCCGGAGACGGACCGGCAGATCATCTATTACGATACCGATAAGGAAAACAACAAGGTGGCGCTCGGAAAGGAGTCTGTGGCGAAGTATAAAAAGGATCCGAAGTACAACATCTACAACCGGCGAACCGTCGACCACAACTTCAACTACTCCAGCATCCTGCCCTCCGCCGGCTTCAACCCCGACGACGGGCCGCTCCTGGGCCTGTTCGGGCAGTACACTACCTATGGCTTCAAAAAGTCGCCCTACGCCTCCCAGCACAACCTGACGGCCAACGTTGCCCTGGCCACCGGCGGTATTGCCATCAATTACTACAGCGAGTTCATCGACCTGTTCGGCAAGTGGGAGTTTTCGCTGGATGCCGCCTATCAGACGCCCCTGTATTCGATCAACTACTACGGGCTGGGCAACGACAGCGTAAACCCGGAAGCGGAGGTCGACGACGGCTCCCTGGACTTCAACCGCGTCAAGCAGCGGCTGTTCCGCCTGGTGCCGGCCCTCACGCGGCGGCTCAACAGCCAGTCCCGCTTTGCCATCGGCCCCACTTTCGAGTCCATTCAGATCGAACAGACCAGCGACCGCTACATCGCTGTGGACAGCGTTGTCGCCGAACTGGGAGAGGGCTTCTTCGACGGCCAGGAATTCCTGGGCGTGCAGATGGTGCTGGACTACCGCAACATGGACAACCCCGCCCTGCCCGCCCGCGGCATCGGCCTGTTCGTCGATGTCGGCTACAAACACCGCCTGGACGACATAGACGAGAGCTTCCCCTACCTCAACGCATCATTTTCCGCCTATCAGCACCTCGACCGGGCGCGCCACCTCGTCTTTGCTACCCGGGTGGGCTTTCAGCACCGCTTCACCGACGAGTACACGTTTTACCAGGGCGCCACCCTCAGCGGCCCCGGGCCGGACGCCAACTTCCGGGGCTTTCGCCGCAACCGCTTTATCGGCACTACCGCTTTTTACCAGAACATCGACCTGCGGCTGAAGCTGGTCAGTTCAGAAAACCCGACCCTGCCCTTCTCGGTGGGCATCACCGGCGGCTTCGACCACGGCAGGGTATGGCTGGAGGGGGAGGAGTCCAATACCTGGCACTACGCCTACGGCGGCGGCCTGTGGTTCAGCCCGTTTGATATGTTTGTGGTCAACGCGAGTATATTCCGGGGGGATGGCAAGGCTAATCGGATTAATGTGACGGGGGCGTTTTTCTTTTGAATAGTATTGCTTTTTCCGGCTGGGGCTTAGGGGGGAGGCGCAGCCGGAAAAAGCAATGCCTTATTTTACGCTGTTCAGTATTAGCTTTTTTCTGAAATCCAGTTTTCAATTTCCAGTCTGGGAAGGCGAGAAAACTCTTTAGCATTATTGGTAACCATTATAAGGCTGTTGGCAATTGCACTACATCCAATCTTTCATAGGTTCACTTCTCGGGACGTGTCATTCCGGGCAGAATAGATTTTTTTTATGAGTTCTTCCCCACTTTCATCGGATTTCCAACTGCCGAAAAGGTCCTGAATGTCATCGCCCACCTGCCTCGATTCCTCGAAAATTTCTTCTTGAATATCAAAGGGGACTTCCAGCCGCTCGAGCAAGCTTATCAGAAAATTGAATTCTTTTTGGCTGGCTGGATGTAATACTACCGTTTTCATAATTGGATTTTGTATGAAGGTAATTTTTTAACTGATAACGTGACTTGTCTCGTTATAGTTTCTGTAAAATGATCTCCCTCTATCTTCCTTAATCATTAGTGACGTTGCACCTGATAAATTTACAACATTTTCTATTACTCTTCCTCCGGACTCCTTGAGTAGCGATTAAAAAATAAGTTCGACATTTTGAGTCAATGCCTTGTGATGAAGGCAGGCAATCTTGTAGAGGCAATAGCCTTCACCACAAGGCATTGACGTCGAACTTATTTTTTAAACGTTCCATATTTTCCCCATATTTTAATAATTTGCATCCTGCACTAACATTGCAAGCAGGGACTGATCCATGGCAAATGGCAAAAACAAAGGCATAGATTACGAAGCCGCCGGGCACCCTCGCCCCACGGGCGCCAACTACCTGCTGGCGATTGCCATTAATAAATATGAATACCACCCCCAACTATCCAACTGCGTAAGGGATGCGAAGCAGTTGGTAAAAGTCCTGCAGGAGAAGTATGGATTCCAGCCGGATCATACTGTCACTTTGTTCGACCAGGAGGCTACATCTGCCAACCTGTATGCTCGCCTGTTGGAACTCATCCAGAAAGTAAAGCCTCAAGACAACGTCGTGACCTACTTTTCCGGCCATGGCTTCTACGACCGCTCCGATCTGAAACGATTCATTGAAAAAATCGTTATTTTTAGAAAAAATGAAACCAAAGATTACCTCATCAGAGGAGTTCATAGTCAGGTTACAAATAAAAAATGACGAGATGAAGGAATGGGTAAGCATCAATAAGAAAAAACTTGACCGGGTAGTTAACAAACTACTTGAAGATTTAAATAAAACGGAAAAATTGCTGAAGGATTAACTCCCCGACATGCTCCCTTGCCAAAAATCACTTTTCTCTATCCCCGATGATATCATCTACCTCAACGGCGCCTACATGTCCCCCCTGCTCAAAAGCGCCGAGCAGGCCGGCTACGAAGGCGTGCGGAGGAAGAGCCGCCCCTACGAGATCGAACCGCTTCACTTTTTTGATCAGGTGCAGCAGTTGAAAGAAGCCTTCAGCCGGCTGGTGAATGCCGGAGAGCCGGGGCGCATCGCCGTGATCCCTTCTGTTTCTTACGGCATAGCCACGGTTGCCCGCAACCTGAAGCTTCGGGCGGGAGACAATATGGTGCTCGTGCAGGAGCAGTTCCCCAGCAACGTCTACGCCTGGCAGCGGCTGGCGAAAGAAAGCGGGGCGGAGCTGCGCTTCGTGCCGGCGCCGGAGGGCGAGCCACGAGGCCGGTTGTGGAATGAACGAATACTGTTGGCCATTGATGAACGCACTGCTCTGGTGGCCCTCGGCAATATCCACTGGGCGGACGGTACGCTTTTTGATTTAAAAGCCATCCGGCAGAAGGCGGACGAGGCTGGCGCCTGGCTGGTGGCCGACGGCAGCCAATCCGTTGGCGCCCTGCCTTTTGACGTTCAGGAAATCCGCCCCGACGCCCTCATCTGCGCCAGCTACAAATGGCTGCTGGGGCCCTACGGCATCGGCCTGGCCTACTACGGCCCGGCCCTGGACGGCGGCACCCCCATCGAGGAAAGCTGGATCAACCGGCTGGACAGCGAGGATTTTAAGAACCTGGTCAATTACCAGCCGGCGTACCAGCCGCTGGCGGGCCGCTACTCCATGGGAGAGCAGAGCAACTTCATCCTGATCCCCATGCAGTTGCGCGCCCTGGACCAATTGCTGGAATGGGGCGTGCCCAACATCCAGGCTTACTGCCGGGAGCTGATGCGGGGCCCGCTTCGGCAGTTGGAGGCGCTGGGCTGCCGGGTAGAGCCGGAAGAATACCGGGCCAGCCACCTGGTGGGCTTGCGCCTTCCGGGCGGGGTGGATTTGGAGCGGTTGAAGGCAGCCTTTCAGGAGCAGAACGTGCAGGTATCTTTGCGGGGCAGCGCGGTGCGGGTTTCCTGCCATTTGTATAATGACGAGAGGGATTTGGATCGGCTGGTGGCTTGTTTCCGGCGTTAATTTTCGTTTAAAAGGTTTTGGGGCCTGACTTTCCGTAACCCCGCTTTTTTTTAACACACTCATCTGATTTGGATTTTCTAAGGGGGAAGATACCAAAGATAACATATTCTTTGCCCAATAAAGGCTTTAAAAAATCCTTGATCAGTTCGATGATCAAAGCCTGTAGTATAGTGCATGCGATGACCTCTTCGGGCTTTTTTGTGTTGTTGAGAACATCCTTATATCCACGGTAATAGATAGGCTTTCCTCCGTCCATCTCGTAGATGAGGAATTCAGGGATTTTCCCGGCTTGAACACCGCTTTTCGCCATGACTATGCTTTTGTACAAATATACACAATTCCTACGCCAGTCGCCTTAGATCTTCCCAGCGCACCATCACCCCTCCCCACAGCAGCAGGATGAAAATAAAACGCGCCTCGCCCAGCGACAAGGACAGGTACTGCATGAAGCCGGCCCATAAGCCCGGTAGTTGGTAATGGCCGAAGACCGTCGTGTCCAGGTGCATCTGGTAGAGGAACTTGGCGTACAGCAAAAGGAAGGACAGCGGCATGAACAGCAGCACGGCCAGGAGCAGCGACCGGAGCCGGTACCGCCAGGAGGCCGGGTAGGCCAGCACGAGGGAGATGAGGAACAGCAGGGGGAAAAGCTCGATCCGCATGAAGTTGTAAGACCAGCCGAAGACGCTGAGCCGGACGTCGGCCTGGCCGCTGCGTTTGGCCTGTTCGGTGAGGCGTTCCAGCTCCTGTTTGTCGACGAAGCGGTATTCGACTTCGGTGGCGTACCGGCTTTCTGAAGCCTTCTGCCCGACGCAGTCGATCCGGGCCACGGCAGTAGCCTCCCCCCACAGCGCCCCGGCGCAGCCGCAGTGCCATTTCAGGTAGGCGCCGGCGAAGCCGGTGGCGAGGGTGAGCGCCATCAGGCCGAGGTAGAAAAGCAGCAGCCTGCCGCCGAAGCCGAGCAAGAGTTTCAACCTATGATCCATACGACGCCGTTTTTTTGGTTGCCCAGCCGAGCCAGTACACCCAGCCCAGAAAACAGGCGGCGATGAAAATGGCCTGCCAGATTTCGATGTGCGCCAGTTCGAAAAAGGAAGGGGCATAAATGCCGGTCAGGAACAGGCTGGCGATGCGCAGGAAGTTGAGCAAAGCGATGCCCAGCGGCGCCAGGGCCAGCGCCGGCCATTTGACGCGAAAGCTGATGGGAAAGATCAGCACCGCCGCCAGGAAGAGGGCCGTAGGGGTGAGCGCGTCGCAGCCTTTGCCGATGTTAATGGAAAAATCGGCATTGGCAATGAGCGCCCCGTCGCTGGAAGTGCCCTGCCCCAACAGGGCCAGCAGGCGGCTGCCCCAGTCGGCGTAAAATTGCACCACGGGAAGGTATAGGTAGGTATTAAAGAAATCCTGATGATATAACCAGAAATACACCGCCATGACGAGGGCCAGCCCCAGGCAAAACAGCAGGATGGGCGAACGCGTGGCCAGCCGGCTCCGGAGCCGGGAAAGGCTGCCTGTAGGTCGCGGCCGCTTTTTCTTTCTCTGCGCCATGTTTTGGTCTTTGGGCAAAGATGATAAAAAAAACGGGCTGGAAAACGGCGTTATGAGGTTTTTCTTTCCGGTAACAGTGCAAATTCTGTACATCTTGTCTTCCCAGCCCCCCTCAATCCCCCCGAAGGAGGGAAGTAGCTAAATCAGGGCTGCGGAATCTTATCTTCTCAGCCCTCTCAATCCCCACCTGCCTTCGCAACGTTATGGCGGGCGGAGAAAGGGGGGAAGTGGCAAAAGCGGGGCTGCGGAATCCTGTTAATCCTGTTAATCCTGTTAATCCTGTCTATAAAACGCACCACCCTCCTATATCATCAGGGCAAGCTTAAAAGTGGTACGTCCAAAACTCCAACTGAAAAGTCCCATTTCATAATTTGCAACCAGTTATCAGTCCTTATTTTGCCTTGTCCATCCCCTGTAACCATTTCCTTTATTATTTTTGGATGGACCACCATTTTTAAAATAATAAATTGTCCATTCATAAATGAAGGTTACTTTTTTTCGCAAAGCAATATCGACTTTTCTCCTTGTCTATTTTTTCGTGAACCCAGGAAATGCTGCCGTCTCCGGCTTTCCGGAAGGAATGCCTCCCCGCGTGGAGGCAGAAGTGCTGATGGACAAGGTGACTTTCCGGGTGGACATGGCCGGCCAGTCCGTAAGCCCTTCCGGCGCCTATCTGGCCAGCGATTTCTTTGCCTCCATCGGGCTGGCCAACTGGAACCCCATGCCCATGTGCAACGTAGGCGGGGGCGTCTGGGAGATATCCTTCTGCGGCATCCCTCCCGGAACCTACCAGTACAAATTCCTCAACGGCCCCGGCGGCTGGGAGTTCGACGGCTTCGGCGGCCCCTGCACCAACCCGCTCGACAACCAGAACCGCTTCGTCACCGTCGTGGGCGGCGCCCAGCTGGAGGGCCCTTACGGCTTCAGCAACTGCGCCAATACGGGCAACCCCGGCGGGGTGGACAATACCCCGCCTACCATCCTCGGGCCCGTTCCCGCCAATACTGCCGTAACCTGCGGCAACCCGCTGCCCGTACCGGCGCCCCTGGCCGCTTCCGACGGCTGCGACGCCAACTGCACCATCACCACCGGCATGCCCACCGACAATACTGGCGGGCTGAACCCCTGCGGCCTGGGCACAGTCATCCGCACCTGGTCCGTTTCTGACTGCGCGGGCAACACCACTACCGCTTCCCAGACGATCACCCTGGTGGACAATACGCCGCCCACGATCAACGCTCCTGCGCCCGCCCCCGTCACCGTAGGTTGCGGGGCGCTGCCCCCGGCCTTGCCGCTGCCCGCTTCCGATGCCTGCGATGCCGGCGTGACGACAACCGGCCCGCCGGTGGACAATACGAGCGGCCTGAATGCCTGCGGCGTCGGCGTAGTCCAGCGCACCTGGACGGTGACGGACTGCTCCGGCAATACCACGTCCGTCAGCCAGGCGATCACCCTTCAGGACAATGTGCCTCCGGTGATCGCCGGCGCTCCGCCCGCCAGCATCACCGTGGCCTGTGGCGCCGTGCCGCCCGCCGCCCCGCTGGCCGCCACGGACGCCTGCGACGCCGGGGTGACGACGACCGGCCCGCCGTCGGATGACATGAGCGGCGTCAACGCCTGTGGCGTCGGCGTCATGTTGCGCACCTGGACGGTGACGGACTGCTCCGGCAATATGGCTTCCTTCACGCAAACCATTACCCTTCAGGATGGCGCCCCGCCAACGATCAACGGCCCCGTGCCCGGCAACATCACGATAGCCTGCGGCGGCGTCCCTCCCGGCGCTGCGCTCCCGGCTTCCGACGACTGCGACGGCAGCGTGACGACCACCGGCCCGCCCGTGGATAATACGAGCGGCCTGAACGCCTGCGGCCTGGGCGTCATCCAGCGCACCTGGTCCGTGACCGATTGCGCCGGCAATACCACCACCGCCACCCAAACGATTACGATCACCGACGCCATACCGCCGGCAATCAACGGCGCGCCGGCCAACCTGACGATCAACTGCAACGGCCCGATACCCCCAGCCCTTCCCCTGTCCGCCTCCGATAACTGCGATCCGGCGGTGACCACCACCGGCATGCCGCTGGAGGACAACAGCGGCCTGAACGCCTGCGGGCTGGGCACCCTCATCCGCACCTGGACGGTGGCGGACTGCGCCGGCAATACGGCCTCCGTCAGCCAGTCGATCACCCTGGTGGACAACGCGCCGCCCGTCATCGCCCAACAGCCGCCGCCGAACCTCTTCCTGGATTGCAGCGACCCTCTTCCCCAGGCAGCGCCGTTGCCCGCCTCCGACAACTGTGATGCCGGCGTGCTGCTCACCAACCCGCCGGTGGACGATTTCAGCGGGCTGGATGCCTGCGGCACGGGAACTGTGGTGCGCACCTGGACAGTAGCCGACTGCGCCGGCAATATGGCCTCCGTAACCCAGTTCATCACCCTGTCCGACCAGCAGCCACCCTTGATCGTGGACCAGATACCGGCGGATGTGGTAGTTGCCTGTAATGAAATGCCGCCGGCCGCTCCCCTTGCCGCCTTCGACTTCTGCGACGGCAGCGTGGCCTCCACCGGTATGCCCGTCGACGACCTCGGCGGAGTGGGCGCCTGCGGCGCCGGCCAGATCGTCCGGACCTGGGCCGTTCAGGACTGCTCGGGAAACGTAGCGGTAGCTTCCCAGGTGATCACCCTCGTGGACGACGGGCCGCCCACCATCGACGGCCCGGTGCCGGCGGATGTCACAGTCAGTTGCGGCGCGCTTCCGCCCGCCCAGCCCCTGGCCGCCTCCGACGACTGCGACGGCAGCATCTCCTCCACCGGCATGCCGGCCGACGACATCAGCGGACTGGATGCCTGCGGGGTAGGGGAGGTGATCCGCACCTGGTCGGCGACGGATTGTTCCGGCAACACGGTCTCCGTCAGCCAGGTGATCACGGTGGTGGACGATGCTCCGCCCGCCCTTGCCATCCCGCCGGATACCACTTTGGATTGCAGCAACATCCCTGCCGCCTCCGCTGCCGACGCCACTGCGACGGATAACTGCTCGGTGCCCACCGTCACCTACGACGGAGAAACGATTTTCGGAAGCGGCTGCTCCTACGAAATCCACCGGGCCTGGACGGCTACCGATGCCTGCGGCAATGCCGTCAGCCTCACCCAGGTTATCGCCGTTCAGGATACCATGCCGCCCGTATTTGGCAATGCCCCGGCGGACATCACCGTCTGCGAAGGCGCGCTGCCCCCGATGACGGACCTGGCCTGGACGGACAACTGCGACGGGGCGGGAAGCGTATCCGGTTCCGAGTCCACCGACGGTCTGAGCAATCCCGAAACCATCAGCCGCACCTGGACATACACCGACGGTTGCGGCAATGTGGCAAGTTATACCCAAACCATTACCGTGGTTGCCGCCCTGTCCCTGGATGCCGGGCAGGACAGGGCCCTCTGCGCCGGAGAAGAAGCCAGCCTGTCGCCTTCTCTTTCCGGCGGGGTGGATTCCACCTTCTGGATAAGCACGGGCGACGGCAGTTTTGACGACCCCTCCAGCCCGGATGCCGTTTATACCCCCGGCGGCAATGACCTCTCTGCCGGGCAGGCCACCCTCATATTTACCGCCCTGCCGCTGGCGGCCGATTGCCTGCCGGTAACCGATACGGTGGTTTTGAATATCCTCTCCCTTCCAGTTGCCGATGCCGGCGCCGGCCAGCAGATTACCTGCGGCGACCCCATCGTTGTGCTGGGCAGCCCCGGCGGAGGAGCGGGCCTGCTGTACGAGTGGAGTGGCCCGGGCATCGACGACGGCAACCGCAACGACCCCATGCCGGAAGTTGGCGTGCCGGGTATTTACGTCCTGGCCGTCTCCCTGGTCAGCGCCGGTCCGGGTTGTGCCGTCACGGATACGGTTGTCG
>JAGFJD010000045.1 GCA_024102975.1 Phaeodactylibacter sp.
AATCGAACCCGCGGCCCGTTATCCTTTGTCCAACAACTTTTTCAGGTACCTCCGGCCCGCCGACGTTTTTAAATACTTCTCCCGCGCTCGCGCCGCTTCGTGCGCCTCATGCTCCTCCTGGTAAACCAACACCCATGGGCAGTACGGCCGCGTCGACTTCGAGCGCCCGGCGTTGTGCTCCTTGAGGCGCCGAGGCACGTCCTCAGCGATGCCCACATACCGCCGGCCTGTCGCCTGGCTTTCTATGACATAAACGTACACCATAAAAAAAAAGGCGAAGCATTAATGCTTCGCCCTTGCAGCCCGTACGGGCCCGTCCTCGCAGCCCGCTGCGCTGGCCTGCTCTGCCGGGTAAAAATCGAACCCGTGTTTTTTTACCCAATTGAAGGGCATCCTGAAGCAAAGCAAATTTAAGAAACAAAAAAGGCGGAGTATAAAACTCCGCCCTGGCAGCCCGTACGGGAATCGAACCCGTGTTTCAGGAATGAAAATCCTGCGTCCTAACCCCTAGACGAACGGGCCAGTTGTTTTTCTGGCTCTATTTTGGGGAGCCCGTGTTTCAGGGATGAAAATTTTACCCGGCTATGAAGGCGAGCTTGCTCGGCTTCATAGACGGGCCTGCGTCCTAATCCCTGGACGAACGGGCCAAATTTCGCGCTATCGGAATCTTTATCCCTCAAAGCGGATGCAAATATAAGTTCTTTCTAAAAAAAGCAAAATATTATCGCAAAACTTTTTTCTACCTTTGTGGTCCCGTAAAGCAGAAACTTAAGAGCAGTAACCCCTGGCGGGAATAAATGGTTCAAAAAAAAAAATAAAAAGGGGGAAGCGGGAAAACGAACACCCGCCGATTATTGTTATTTTTACACTAAGTTTGCGGAAGAAATAGAAATAGCCGAAATAGCCAAACACCTGTTGCCCATCGAGAGCGAACACCACACTAACGAGAACATTTTCAGAAAACAAAATCACATAAAACCATGTCCAAAAAAATTGCTATCAATGGCTTTGGCCGGATTGGAAGGCTCACTTTCCGCAACCTGCTCAACATGAAAGGCGTGGAAGTCGTAGCCGTCAATGACCTGACCGACAACCACACCCTGGCGCACCTCCTGAAGTACGACTCCGTGCAGGGAAAATTCAACGGCACGGTGACCTCCGACGACAACAACCTCTACGTCAACGGCAAAACCATTGCCGCCATGGCGGAAAGAGACCCCAAGAAATTGCCCTGGAAAGAAATGGGCGTCGACCTGGTGCTGGAATGCACGGGCTTGTTTACCGATGCAGAAAAAGCAGGCTGGCACCTGGAAGCCGGCGCTAAAAAAGTCGTCATTTCTGCTCCGGCGAAAGGGAGCAACATCCCGACGATCGTGCTGGGCGTGAACGACGAAAAGATCAAGGCTGACGCCAATATCTTCTCCAACGCCTCCTGCACCACCAATTGCCTGGCGCCAATGGTCAAAGTGCTGGATGACCTCTGCACCATCGAGCGGGGTTTCATGACCACCATCCACGCCTATACCGGCGACCAGAACATCGTCGACGCTCCGCACAAAGACCTGCGCCGCGCCCGCGCCGCCGCTATGTCCATCGTTCCGACTTCTACCGGCGCTGCCAAGGCCGTAGGCGAAGTGCTGCCCCACCTGAAGGGCAAACTGAACGGCAACGCCATGCGCGTGCCGGTGCCCGACGGCTCGGTTACCGACTTCACCGTCGTGGTCAAAAACCCGGTAGGCGCCGACGCCATCAACGCCGCATTCAAGAAGGCTTCCGAGGGCGCGCTGAAAGGCATTCTCGAATACAACGAAGACCCGATCGTATCTGCCGATATTATCGGCAACCCCCACTCCTGCATCTTCGACAGCGAACTGACCATGGTTAGCGACAACCTGGTAAAGGTGGTGGGCTGGTACGACAACGAAGCAGGCTATTCTGCCCGCCTGGCCGACCTGGCAGTGAGGATTCTGAAGTAATGGCCGAAGCCAAATAACGAACGCAGGGAATGGATGGCCTAATCCGGGTTATCCCAGCCATTCATTCCTTCCCCGTCCTCGTGCCTCGGCCGGGTAAAATTCCTTCATTCTTTCCCCAACAATCCTCAACCATGAAAATCAACTATCAAGGCAAAAAAGCAATTGTCCGGGTGGATTTCAATGTTCCGCTCGACAGCTATTTCAATATTACAGACGATACGCGCATCCGGGGCGCACTGCCCACTATCCGGCACATCATCGATCATGGCGGTTCCGCCATACTGATGTCTCACCTGGGGCGGCCGGAGAAGAAGCTGCTGCCGGACGGCAGTATCGATAAAGAGAAATTTACCCTCCGCCACCTGGTTGGCCACCTCTCCGGCCTGCTTGGGGTGGAGGTGCAATTCTGCGACGAACTGGTCGGGAAAAAGGTCACCCAAATGGCCAACGCCCTGCAGCCGGGCGAGGTGCTGCTGCTCGAAAACACCCGCTTCGAGCCCGGCGAATCCAAAGGCAACGAAGCGCTGGCCAAACAATTGGCGGAGCTGGCCGACGTCTATGTCAACGACGCCTTCGGCACCGCCCACCGGGCACATGCATCGACCACCACCATTGCTCAGTTCTTCGGCAAAGGCGCCAAGGAGTTCGGCTTCCTGATGGACGCGGAGGTCACCAATGCCGAAAAGGTGATGAGCAACCCGCAGCGGCCGCTCACCGCTATCATTGGGGGCGCCAAGGTGTCGGATAAAATCCTGCTCCTGGAGCGCCTGATCGATTTTGTCGACAACCTGCTGATCGGCGGCGGCATGGCCTATACGTTTCTGAAGGCGCAGGGCGGCAAGGTCGGCAAATCCCTGGTCGAAGAAGACAAACTGGACCTTGCTCTGAGGTTGCTGGAAAAAGCCAAAAGCAAAGGCGTCAAACTGCTGCTGCCCGAAGACTCCGTCATCGCCGACAAGTTCGATGCCGCCGCTCAGTCAACTACGGCCAACAGCCTGGCCATCCCCGACGGGTGGATGGGGCTGGACATTGGCGAGAAAGCCCGCAAGGCTTACGCCGACGTGATCCGCCAATCCAAAACCCTGCTCTGGAACGGCCCTATGGGCGTTTTTGAGATGGAAAAGTTCGCCAACGGCACCAAAGCCATCGCTGAAGTAGCAGCAGAAGCCACCAAAAACGGCGCTTTCTCGCTGGTTGGCGGCGGAGACAGCGTAGCGGCAGTCAACCAGATGGGCCTGGCCGACGAGATCAGCCACGTCTCCACCGGCGGCGGCGCCATGCTGGAATTCCTGGAAGGCAAGGAATTGCCGGGGATCAAGGCGGTGAAGGGGTAATATTACGGGCCACTTAAAAGTGGCCCGTCCAAAAAAGAATGGCCCTGACGATCGTCAGGGCCATTCTTCGGAGGATACCGTACATCCTGCCGTTTGGGAATTATGACTGGCAGAAGTTAGGGTGGCTCGGAATTGAGGGTCAAAAATGTGGATTCCTGCCACATTGGGCTGCCAAGTGTTGGTTTCATGTTCATGGAACTAAACTTTACGGGATTATAATAAAAACATGTTCGCCCTAAAGATACACATATTTGGCAGCCAAAAAAATGTTCACGGGATTATTTTATGCTTCCGGATTAAAAAACTAAAGAATTTTAGTTCAACCGGAAGCGTAAACTAAAAATGGATTGTATGTGATCTTAAGTCAAAGAACTACAATTTTCAGATAACAAAAGGGCCCAATCTACTCAACGGGGTTGTTTTTTTCAGCAAAGGGCGGCCTGCGTTAGGGAACGGGAGGCTGGCCCCTTTTCCGGGTGGACGACTAGGAGCCTGTCGGAGAAGCACTTGATGGGCTGCGAACGGCAAATATTGTTCTGCACTTCGTTGCTTTTCAGTCGCGTAGCGCCACTATGCTCCTTCATCGCACCTCGTTCAGAACAATATTTGCTCGTTCTCGCCTCACCAACACTTCTCCGACAGGCTCCTAGTGCCGCAATCGCGGAGGAAGGGCCCGGGCGGGCTAATATCGTGGGGACTAATTTCACTAATGCAGCATTATTGCACTATTTCAGCGCTAGCGTAGCATTTGTTCTATTATACCGGCGGCAGAGAAACATCACCTGGTTTCTATCAAAAAATTCACAGTATTTCCTGGCAGGTGAGACGAGAGGGGCACTGGTCCGCTTCCATCTCCTTTCATTACGGGCCACCTAAAGGTAGCCCGTCCGAGAAAAAAAGCGGCCTCCGTGGATGGGAGGCCACTTTCTACATTTATGATCAATTAGGGTTAGACAGGATGCAGTTGCTGGAACTGAATATAACTATCCCATAACCTCATTATTTCTGCGCCAGTCCACCTTCTCCTCCGGCAGGTTTCGCCGCCGCCTCCAGGGCTTCCAGCCGCGCCACCACCTGGCCGTTGGCGGCTTTCAGGCCGGCGATCTCGGATTGTTGTTGCCCGATGATTTCCTGCTGCTCCTTGATGGCTTCTACGAGGATAGGGCCAAATTTGGCGTAGTCAACGGACTTATAGCCCGTCTCATCCGTTTGGACCAGTTCCGGAAATATTTCCTCGACATCCTGTGCGATGACGCCGATCTGCCGGGCGTCGGAAAAATCCCTTTCCGGGAATTCTTCTTTTTTGAAGTGGTAGTAAACTCCTTCCAGTAGCCCGACTTTATTAAGGGCGGACTCCAGAGGCTGGAAGTCTTTCTTGAACCTCCGGTCGGAAGAAGTCAACCAGGCGTTGGCCCGGGCTGTGCCAGACACTTCAAACCGGTGGGTGCCAAGACCTGAAAACCTGGCAAGCTCTGTCGATACGTCAACATCCGGGTTGTCACTGTCCTGGGTAGAATGCCCGATGGTAAGCACGTCGAAGGAATTGTGCAGAAAATAGTGCCGCGTATTGAATCGGGAGAAAACCACGCCCGATTTTCCGGCTGGGCTTCCGCCCATCCTGAACCTTAGGAAGGAGTCCTTATTGGTGCCGCCGCTAATCAAAATATTGTTCATCCCATTTTGCCAGTCGTGCTTGTAGATGCTGTTAACGCCAATCAACCCGTCGACATCCAGGTCAAAGACAGGAGAAGAGGTTTTGACGCCGACTTTTCCCGTGTAATGAATGTTGCCTCCACTCGCACGGTTTTGCCGTCGAGGCTGATCAGCTCAAACGTCAGCGGTTCCGGGCTGTCGGCATGCAAAAACAGCCGCTGGCCGGCCGGGTTGGGGAAAGCCTGGATGTCAAAGTCCAGTTCGGGAGCTTCGTAAACGGACACAAAAACGTCCCGGTAGCCTTGATGAAACCCTTCCCCCAGTTTAAGGCCGGAAGAGGCATTGGCTTCGACCCTGGTTTCTCCCAGGGTCCATTCGAGTTTCAGGCCACCGGCTTCAGACGAGCCGCCCGCGCTGGCCAGCACGGTAGGCGTGAGTTGGAGTTGCGCCTGTACCTGCGCGAAAAGGAGGCACAGGCTAGGCAACAGAAAATACATTCTTCTCATGATCTTTGAGGTTTTATGATTGAAAAAACTTGCGAACAAGCTACTTTCCGCCGTTTGATTGCTTATACCCTGGAGGCAGGAATTATCACCTGGTTTTTCGAAAAAATTAATAGAAATATTTTTACTGTTTTTTCACCTGAAACCGGCCGACTTCCACAACTGGGCCCGGATTAATTAATTTTAAACTACTGGTCCAGATGGACAGGAAATAAGTTCCTGAGTAGGAATCGTATTGAGTGAAGAGGTCGTATGATTGCATTTTGGGCCCCATAAAGATGATTGCAGAGCCATCGGATTCACTTATGCTAATATCAATGGTTCCTTGATTGAGGTAAATTTTTCCGGAGTAGTTAGCACCAGAATGCCTTGATTTCTTAATCTCCAGATCAGAATAATCAAGATAATTATAGCTTTTGTCATGCCATGACCCTGAGTACTCTATACGGGCAGGATTGCCATATAAATAACCCTGGCCAATATATCTGGTAGTTGATTCTTGCGCAGTTGCAGCATTTATACTCCCCATCAAAAAGAAGGCAATAATGACTGAAAAGCAGCTTGGCGTTCTCATAATTAGCGTTTTTGATTTAAACATTTATACTTCTCTATACCCGGCTTCGCAGCACATCACCCACTTTTGAGATTTTTTTTCAGAAAAACATATCTTTATCATAAAAAGGGATGGATACTTCCACTATTAAAAGCCTTATCGCCAAAGGCACCCTCAAAGAAGCCTTTGCCATGGGAGAAGCCAACCCCCAGCTTTTCGGGGAATCCTTACTGGATGAATTCCTGCTGCTGAAAAGCCAGTTTAAACGCATCGAAAAAGAACAGCGGCTAAACCTCAGGGATGGCGCAGTGGAACTCAACCGGGTGATACACGGTTACCTGGAGCTGCTGTCCGAAGCACAGGCAGAGAAAACGGGTACGCCCATCCCGAATGCATCAGCTATTCTGGCTATCAATGAAGCAAAATTGCTTTACCAGTTCAACCAGCCTTTTTTCCAGCATTTTCAGGGAGTGGCCCGACAAATTGAAGAGGCGCTTAAAAAGGAAGCCCTGTCCCCCGATTTTCCCCAAACCATAAGAGACAGCTTGAGCCAGCTCACTCAGCTAAAGGAACAAATGGCCCGTATTGCCGCCATTTCCAAAAGCCATAGGACCAATTATTCCAGCCCGGAGCTGATTGCAACAGCCGAACAGCACATAGGCCATATACAGGAAGCTATGAGGATTCCGGAGATACCATCCCAGTATCAACAGCTAAAGGCTTTGGAAAAAGCCTTTAAGCAAAGCGGCCACCGGCGGCAACTTCCTATTTACCTTATTGTAGTTTTTCTGCTCCTGATGGTTGCTGCCATTATCATCACCATTGTATGGATGGCTCAGCATTAATAGGGGTACAGCAACCATTCCCCACCCCCGGAGTTGTAACTTTTGCCCCGTACGTTATAGCCCCAGGTTCCGGATAGTTTTTTCCCTT
>JAGFJD010000065.1 GCA_024102975.1 Phaeodactylibacter sp.
TAAAGACCCAAGGGGCGGGGGTTTGGGGGGCCGATGTGCTGGCCGGTGTGTGTTTGGGGGAGGCCGGGCGGGGGAGGGGGATTTACACGGGAGGGGGGGGGGTGGGGTGGGGGGGAGAGGGGGGGAGGGGGAGAGGGGGAGATGGGGGGGGGGGGAGAGGAGGTGTCTCCATGGTAACCCGCCTAACGCTGGACAACGGTTGCAGAGCTGTGTATGGTGGACGGGCACAGCAGCGGCACAGGGTTGTGTACGCCTGCCTGCCAGGCCAACCGGCGCCTGGCCAGGCGGTCAGGCAGGGTGGACGAAACCTCGCCTGGCTGTCCAACCATAGAATGGTAGCCGTCTCCTTAAAAAGTCCTTTGATCTTCAGATATTCGCGAACAGCGAACAGCGAACAGCGAACAGCAAACTGCGAACTGCGCCCACCATGACCCCATAAAACAATGCCCCCCTAAAAACCATTCTACTAAAGATCACCCTTTTCTTTCACCACCCTATAAATCACCCTCCATGAAGCCCATTCTGACCATCCTGCTCCTCGCCGCCTTCCTGCCGCTTGCCGCCCAGGAAAAGGAGGCGCCCTACCACATTTTCAGCATCTACTTCGGCGGCGGCAGCCACTACATCGACGGCGAGCAGGCCCGCGAGCTCGGCGAGTGGCTCCGGCAATTCCCCCACCTGGAAGACTACGAGATCAGCGTCCACAGCCATACCGACGACATCGGCAGCAAAGAGTACAACGCCTGGCTCTCCCGCAACCGCAGCGAGGCCGCCGTGCGCAAGCTGATGGACAACGGCGTGCTGCCCGACCAGATCTCCATCGAGGATTTCGGCGAACTCAACCCCGTTTACGACAACGCCACCTGGGAGGGCAAGCTGAAAAACCGGAGGGTGGACGTGATTTTGAAGCCGATTGCGACGTAGGCTCCCCCTCGACTTCGCTCGGGGGCCCACCTCCACAAGACTATGAAGTGCTCGTTACGATCTGCGATCGTATACGAAACCTGAGTGCCGGGCTCCTGCCCGGCGTGCTCCTGCCACAGATTGCCTGTTTACGCCGGGCGGGAGCCCGGCACCTAAGGCTGTGTACGGCCACAGGCCGTAACGAGCATCCCAAGCTGGCAAAGGAGTTGGATGAAATCCCGGAAGCGGGCAGGAACGCGGCATGAGGCACTCGCCTGGTGTAGGGTTATATTGTTCTATCGTTGCCCTCCCCTGTCCGTCCGACGCCACCCGTACACCGTACATCCCAAATAGCCCCCTCCTAATTCCCCCCCCGCCCACTCGGCGGCTTTCGTCCCGTCTTATCGTCCCGCGGAGGGGCTTTGCCCGGCGCGCTGCCTTCCTCCGCTGTCCCCTCTTCCGCCGGCGGCGCCGCTGCTGCCCGGCGGGCTGCCTGTCGCAGGTCCACGAAGTTGATGTCCGTTTCCAGGTCCCAGTTGGCGCGGAGCTGGTCGAGGGGGCGGAGGTAGATGGGCTCAGGCTGGCGCCGTTCGTCGTAGTCGCCGGTATCCCAGCGGCCGTTGCCGTTCCAGTCTTCGATGAAGCGGACGGAGTAGGTGCCGGGAGGCAAGGCACGAAAAGCGCGCTGGTAGGCGGTATCGCCCTGGATGGTGAAGGCCTCTACCAGTTCGTTGTTTTTGCCAAGCAGTTCGACGTAGTAGCTGCTGTCGGCCGAGAGGCTGTCGAACTGCAGGGCGAGGTTGCCGAAGCTCTTGAGCAGTTCTACCTGGATAGGCTGGAGGAGGGTGTCGTTCTGCTGGCCGTACAGGCTGGTCAGGGCGCCGGGCAGCAGCTCCAGTTCGTAGGGCAGGCCCTCCTTCCAGGAGTGGGCAATGATGAGGCGGCGCTGGCCGTTGGTGTCGAGGCTGTATTCGGGCTGCACGACGAGGCGGGAGGTGTCCTCATAGAGGCGCATCAGGCTGGCGTCGAAGGAGGTGAGCGGGGCGTTGAAAAGCAGGCTGGCCTCTTTGGTGGGGTTCAGCCGGAGGGGGCCTTTTGAGGAGCGGGCCGGCAGCAGCTTGTTCTTCTCCAGGAAAGCCTGGCGGCTGCGGGCGCGCACCTTGACCGTATCGTTGAGGATGGTGTCTTGTTGCAGATAGATGCTCCAGGCGCTGTCCTGGGGCAGGTCGTACCAGATCCGGGTGGTGTCGGGGTTGCGCTCGATGATCACCTGCTGGCCGACGTCCTTATAAGAAATATCCAGCCCTTCCGGCGGCTTGCTGAAATGGGCGCGCACCAGGCCGTAGCGGCTGTCGTCGCTGCCCATCAGGCGTAGGGGTTGGTCTTCGGTGAAGAGCCGGATGCGCACTTTGGGTTCCAGGCTGTCGCGCAGCACCAGCAGGGAGTCCGGAAAGCCGATGGGCTCCTGGGCCTGGTCGAAGAGGTAGTTCCGGTTGGCGTCCTGGAGGGCGAACCCTTTGAAGCGGCCGGCCTTGACGTTCTCGATGCGGAAGCTGCCCTGCTTGTCCGTCCGGGCAAAATAAAAGGGGCGCTCGGTGCGCACGACGGAATCGGCCAGGTTCTCGTACAGCATGAACAGCACGTCCTCCACAGGCTCGCCCTTTTCGGCGTCGACGATGGTGCCGGAAACGGAAAGGGAGTCGATGAAATCGCCGGTAGAAAAGACGAAGCGCAGGTTGTCGGCAGGGTTGCGCTCGGTGATGTCGCGCACCGCTTCGCCGAAGTTAATGGTGTAGGTAGCGCTGTCGCGCAGCACTTCCTTTTCATCGAAGTCGAACCGCAGGGTTTTGTGCTTGAGGGTGATCTCGAACTGGTATTCCAGAGGCGGGGAGATCACTACCTGGTTGAACACGTCCTGCACTTCAAACCACTCGTCGAAGGTTAGCTCAATGCGCTGCTTTTCGAAGTTGGTCTGCAGGTTGGGCGTCGATTCTTCCGGGACCAACTGGGGCGGCTGCTCGTCCCGAAGCCCCCCTTCCGGAGGAATGGGGTTGGCGCAGAAAGTGATCGCCAGGGCGAGGAGGGGGAGGAGCCAGTATGGGGTGCGGGATGTTTGGGACATGAGACGGGGCTGCGAGATGGTTATTGGTTCCCCTCGGCTTGCTCGGGGTAAAATTGGTTGATTCCGGGAAAGGGATGGAAAGTGTTATTGGTTATTTCCGGAGAAGGCCGGAATGAGGTTATTGGTTACTAGGTTGAATCCGGATGTGGGCCGGAGTTATTGGTTACTAAAGGGAGCAACAGGCTGGCAGATAATAACCCGATAACCGCCCCTGGCTCCCCCCCGGGATCATAACCAATAACCCACTCCCTCATGCCGGCTCCGCCGCCGCCTATTCCACATCCTTCACCTTCTCCGTTCCCCGCAGGGCATAGATCAGGCGGTTGATGTCGTCGGCGTTGAGTTCCAGCTTGCCGCGGATGGTGATCGGCTCGGCGGTGTATTCGATGGCCTCGTCGGCATAGACTTCCATCACCGTTTCCGGCCCGGCGCCGCCGCAGAAGAAGCACATGTTGTACGGATAGGCCGAAAAGATGAACTCCTTGTGGCCTTTGTAGCCTTCAACGGGGATGATGTACCCCCGGATCGTGACCTCCTTGCCTTCCAGGGCTTTGACCTCTTCGCTGAAAACAGGGACGTCTACTTTAAAGCCCATCATCTCGTTGTACTCCTTCTTGAAGGTGATCTTCGAGAGGGTTTTCCACATCTTGTCCTGTGCCTGAAGGGGCTGCAGGGCGGCAGCGGCGAGGATGGCCGCCAGTGCGATGATCGTATTTTTCATATTTTTATTTGTCTAGCGTTTTGGGCGTAACGTAGCCTTTTCGCTTGATGAAATTAATGGCTGTATCGCCGTATTGTTAAATGGTTTTAAAGGTCAGTTTGTTTGGCAACCGGCAGCACAGAACCAGCAATACAGCAATATAACCCTATAACCATCATCCACGCCGCCACGCCCCACAAAGGTAACGATCTGAAGAGGAAAAAAAATTTTAATGCAACGTTAAATCCCCTTCTCCCCTTCTCCCCACTTCCTCAATTTTTCACCAGATACACCCCCGAGAGGATCAGCCCCATGCCCAACAGGTGGATCAGGGTGATGGGCTCGCCGTCGAAAGCGCCCCAGCTCACGGCGACCAACGGCACCAGGTAACTGATCATGGATGCGAAGACCGGCGTCGTCCACTGCACCAGTTTGAAAAAGATGATAGAAGCCAGGACGGTGCCCACCAGGGCCAGGATAGCTACATACCCCAGGGCGAGCCAGGCGCCTTCCCGGTGGCTCAGCACATCCAGGAAATCAGTGGAAACCAGGAAGCCCAGCGCCGGCAGGCCCACCATCACAAACGCCGCCGCGCTGATCGTCACGGCGCTCATGTCCCGCAGATAGGCCCCCACCACATTGGAACTGGTAGCGTAACAGATCGTGCCGACGATGACCAGCAGGCCGAACCAGGGATTGCCCTGCGCACCGGCCTCTTTGCCGAACAGGATGAGCATCCCGGCACCAGCCAGCCCTACCAGTACGCCCATCACCTTGGCCCAGTGCGCGCTGGAACCGAACAGCAGCACCCCAAGCAACAAAGTGAACAGGGGCGTCAGCGAGTTTAGGACCCCCGCCACCGAGCTGCTGATGTGCAGCTGCGCAATGGAAAACATGAAGGCGGGAATGGCCGTGCCCGTCAGCCCAACCACCAGCAGGTGACGCCAGCGCGACCAGTCGACCCGGCGAAAGCGGTAGATCAGGATGGGCAGGAAGGCCAGAGCGGAAATCGAAAGCCGCAGCGTGGCCAGCTGATTGGAGGAATACACCTCCAGCCCTTTTTTGATGAGGATGTAAGAGGAACCCCAGATGAGGCTCAGGACCAGCAAAACGGCCCAGCTTTTCAGGCCGGGAGCAGCAGTTTCGGCGGCTTTTGCTTTGGCGGGTGTTGCGTTCAAGGCAGTCGGTTTTATTGATACCTAGCAAACCGGCGAGGGGAAGGAAAAGTTGCCGGAACGTTATGGTTTTAGGTGTTTGGGTGTTTGGGTGTTTGGGTGTTTGGGTGTTGCCGGAACCTTCATTTGGGGGGCTACGCGTTTCCTGTTACCTTTGCTCCTGCAAAGCGCAAGGATAATGATGAAAGAGAATGAATACGAAGCCATGCCCGAACGCCTGAAGCACCTGCGCCAGCGTGCCGGAGACGAAAAAAAGGCCACCAGGAAATACTTCCGGAAGCTCTCCCGCAACAAGCCCAAAGTGCTGGACAGTGTTGCCGCCGCCCTGCACCGGGAGGTTTTCGAACATACCGACTGCCTGCAGTGCGCCAACTGCTGCAAAACGACCAGCCCCATCTTCCGGGATAAGGACATCGAGCGCATCGCCGCCCACTTCCGGATGCGCCCGGGAGCATTCGTTGAAAAATACCTGCATATCGACGAGGAGGGGGATTACGTGCTCAACGTTCAACCCTGCCCTTTCCTGGGCGAAGGCAATTACTGCGATATTTATGACATCCGGCCCCGCGCCTGCCGCGAATATCCGCATACTGACCGAAAGGATTTCCACCAGATCCTGGATCTCACTCTGAAGAATACGATGATCTGCCCGGCGGCTTTTGAAGTGGTGAAGCGCTTGCGGGAGGCGCTGCCGGCGTGATGGCGAAGCTTTTCTGCCAAAGGGTGGGCGTAATGCCTCCGAGGAACGCGAATTTGCGCGGATTAGGCGAATTGGCGCGGACTACGGCATATAAAACCGGCAGATTTGTGCGAATTTCGCCCTATAATAATTTTACCCCAAGCGAAGCCGCAGGGAATCTACCCCCCTCAGTACAACCTCGCCTTCGGCCCTTCCGCCTTCGTCAGCGCGGTGAAGTAGAAACGGAAGCCGACGGAAAAGTCGAACTGGTTGGTCTTGGTCGTCGTCTTGGCGCGTACGCCGCCGATACTGGTGTCGAAGTCCGAGCGGGCAAAATTGTATTTTACCAGCGTTTCGATGCCGACGGCCTCCGAAGAGAAGATCGTAAAACCGGGCCCTATCCCAACGGCGAAGATATTGGTGCTGATATTCTGCGGCACGCCGCCGACCTCCTGGTTATCCGAAGAGTTGCCGAAGCCGAAATTGGCTTCCAGGAAGAAGGACATGTCGTCGGACACCGGCAGGTAATACCGGGCAAACGGGCCGAACAGCAGGTCGCTGTCCTTATTGGTAGACTGGCTCTTGTTTTTGATCTGGTTGAAGGTGTAGTCCAGCCCGATGCCCAGGGCCAGGTTGTCGATTACGAAATACCCCACCGACGGGGCGAAACTGAACTGCGTGTAGGTAGGGTTTTCCGTCGCCACGTCGCCGCTCCCCTTGTCCTGAGTGATCGTGGAAGAGGCCGCCGAGAACCCCAGTGTTGTCCCCATCATGAAATTCCCCTGAGCGGTGTACTGCGCCGAAACGGCACCGGCAGCAAGCAGCAGGGCGATCCAAACGACATGCTTTTTCATCGTTCCGCATTTTGGTTCAACACCATAAGCTATACCGATTATCCGGGCCCTGCTATGAGTTTGCTCACAGGCGGGCGGTGATTTATATCAATTTTGCTGAATTGCCGCCGGGGCAACTTTATCGTGAAGATCATGGTTGTCAGGAGGCCTGACTGGCGCCGATAGGGAGTACAGAAAAACGGCCTGGGTTGAGGTTTTTTGGACGTTGTTTCGGTGGACGAGAATTTTGGACTCGTTTGGTGGGATAGATGAGGCTTCTGGGCGGAGGGGGCGTGGTGCATTTTAAGGGCCGTTTTCCAAAACTGCAAAGGGTAAAATATTTTAACCTATTTTATTAGCTTTGAAAGGAGATTTTCAGCTGTATAAGCAACACTTTTTCCGAATCCTTTTTTTGCGAAAAAAACTTAACTATGCCTAACCAAACAACCCATCCGCTAAGGTTCGATTGCTACAAATGTGGTAAGGAAAGTACTTATCCCAACTATCTTAAGGAAGGCAAAGGAAGCGAGGGCGTAAGTTCAGTTGTGAAAAGATGCCTTAGTTGTGGAGCGGAAAATACAATTGAATTGCCAGAAGGTTGGGTGGCTGAAAGGACAGGTTCTGTACTTCGAGGGTTCAAAAAGGATTAGTTTTACCGTTCGCACCCAAAAAGATATTCCAAAGAAGTTTTCAATTGTGGAGATGCGCCGTTGAATCCTTTGATTCATGCGGTTGTCTTGCCTCTTATAGTATTTAAGGGTTTTCCGGCAATTGATCTGGGTAAAAAAATCAGACATGAATCTAGAACTCCGACTTACCAAAGAACAACTAGAAGGATTACTCGCCCTTGCCAAATTATTCAGTGAGGAATTGGAAGATCGTTCCAGGCCGCCTTTTCCAAGGGCATCAACACTTTCCGCTTTAAAAGAAAAATTGAAAGCCGTGCTAGCCACCCAGGACGGGTTTCCCGATATCTGGAACGATTCGCGAGTCAATGCCGGACTCCTTTGCTTAACCCATGAAAAAACGAAAATCAGAAACCTGCCATGGCAGATTGCGACCGAGGAGCGGCCGCTGTTGGCCATCGCAAAATCTTACAGAAAAGGATTATCAACATATCGGCCTTCGGCCGGTTTTCCGCTGAAAGTACTGGTCATGGTTGCCTCGCCGGAAGGGGTGACGCGCTTGGCCTACGAGGAGGAGGAACTGCAATTGTTGCGTGCTTTCTCGCCGCTAATGTCCCAGGGGTTGGTACAGGTGCATTTTACCGACGATGGTTCCCTGGAGAATCTGGAGGAGAAACTGGAGGAGAACAAATACCACATTTTACACTACTCGGGGCACGGAAGCTATCGCGAAGGCAAGGGCACCCTGGCTCTGGAAGACCCAATCACCGGGCGCTTGCAAGAGGCGACTGCCGAAAAATTCAATCAAGTGCTGGCAAGAGTTGGGCAGAAAGGGCATCGGCCGGGCCTGGTGGTGCTTTCGGCCTGCCAGACGGCCCAGGGAATTGGCGCTGGCGACCTGTCGGGCGTGGCGGATACCCTGATGCAGGGAGGCGTTCCCGCCGTAATCGCCATGGCAGCCAGTATTCTGGACAATTGCGCCACCTTGTTTGCCGGAAAATTATACGCCGAACTTTCCACAGGCTATCCCCTTCCTGCTGCTTTCCAGGAAGCGCGTTTGGCCGTCCGGAATTATGAGTTGGAGCTGGATCTCGCTCAGCAAGGCCTGGCGCCTGGCCAATGGCTAATTCCCCAGCTTTTGCTGACGGAAAATGTAGCGGAATTGGTGGATGAAAATTTACCAAAGGAAGCATTGGATTTTAAAAATGACGTCAAGGTCATCAGGGGTGAAAAAGTATTGGTGGATTTACGAGTGCGCCCGGCAAATTATGTTTTTGTTGGCAGGCGGAGGGAAAAACGCCTGGCGTTGAAGCAATTGAAAGCAGGAGGCTCCATTTTATTGCGCGGCCAGGGAGGTGTCGGCAAAACGGCAATGGCAGAACATTTGGCCATCCGGATGTTGGCGGGTAACCAGCGGGTCAAGGTTTTTACCTTCAGTGAAAAAACGCCTGCCGCTCAAAGCCTTTTGGACCAAATGAAAAATTATCTGACTAAAGAAAAGAAAGATTTTAAAGTCGTTGCTGAATTGGCCCTTATTCCAGGGCAGGCCGACCAGTTTTTTCATCTTTTGGGAAGAGTAGCGGAGCATTGCGAACCCCTGTTTCTTTTTGACAACATGGAATCTTTCCAAAAAAAGGATGAACAAACTTTAGCCTGGGTTTGGCACCGGGAAAAGCACGAAGATGTTTTCCAACTGATGCAGATCTTACATCAAAACACCTCCTTTCCCCTTATTATTACCGGGCGTTACCCAATTGCCGAATTTCCCGTCGTGGAAATTTGCAATATGAACACGGCCCCCTTCGGGGATTTTTTTAGAAAATGCCACCAACTCGGATTCAGCGAACTGGCGAAGAAAATGCGCAGGCCGGATACTGTTTTGAAAAAAGCCGGTGAGGGCGAAATCCCTACTTTCGAGGAAGTAGCCAGGTTACTCCATAACACCTTCGGCGGTAATTACCGGGCCCTGGAATATTTCGATGAATTATACGCCCAGAAGGGAGAGGAGATTTTTAAAACCTTGGGCAAACTATCCGATTTTGCCTCGAAACTCGAAGGAAAAGACATTAAGGAAGGCGTGCTGGCCCAAATGAGTGAAAACCTCATTTTAGAAGAACTGTTGGCTTTTCTGGATGACCAAGATAAGGACACTCTTTTCGTTTTGGCGCAGTTCAACATTCCCGTTTTGGCAATGGCCATTGGCATGCAGCGAAATTCGGAGGACCGAACGGAAAATTTACATAAAACGGTGGATCTGACTTTAGCAGAACTGCAACCGGGCGTGGATGGAAGAGAACGATTCTATGTGACGCCTTTGGTCCGGGATTGGTTGAGAGAATCAGCAGAACTGGCGATTATGTTCGATGCCAGATTGGCTGGGGATTATCACAGATATGTATACGATAATGATCTTGAGGAAGATTGGGTGGCTGAACTTTCGGAAGCTTTTGAGCGCTATTTTTCGGCCCATGCGGTAGAGGAGTTAAATGAAGTAGGCAGGAGGCTTTGTCGCTTTTATTATGATATTCAGCAATTTAGAATTGCGCTTTCCTATGGGCTAAGAACGGAAAAAATAGCAGGTGAAAAAACGAATGAAGCCACCTGTAGCATATTAGGGATAATCTTCCAAATTTTTGGCCGGTTGGACACGGCCTTGTCTTACCTGGAAAAATCCCTCAAAATTCAGCAGGAAATCGGCGGCCGTCAGGGCGAGGGAGCGACCCTGAACAATCTAGCTACAACTGCTCATGCGAAAGGCGATTACGACACGGCCTTGTCTTACCTGGAAAAATCCCTCAAAATTCAGCAGGAAATCGGCGACCGTCAGGGCGAGGGAGCGACCCTGAACAATCTAGCTACAACTGCTCATGCGAAAGGCGATTACGACACGGCCTTGTCTTACCTGGAAAAATCCCTCAAAATTCAGCAGGAAATCGGCGAC
>JAGFJD010000067.1 GCA_024102975.1 Phaeodactylibacter sp.
GCTGCCGTTGGGCTTGTACTGAAAAGGAACGATTTTGTTCCAAAAAGATTTGGCAATAATAACAAAATTGAGGCCTTTCGCCCGTTTTTCCCGGCTGAATCGGAAAATTGTCGGGTAGTGGCAAAGGGGATGCGCCCTTCGGGTATTTGCCCGGGGCTGGCAAACCGGCCGCGCTACCGGGGTCTCCTTCGCTTTCCGGGCCTCGCCGGGATGCAGGATTCCGGCTTCCCGGCGAGGCGGCTGTTTTTAAATTAAGATTCGGGCGCGATTTGAGCAAATTCCTTAGCTTTAAGCTTTATTAAACGATCAAACACCACCACCCATGCCTGCTCCCAGACCAGAAGTTGTCCGGCAAGCCCTTTCCGCCCTTCAGGGAGGTTCGCCATTGCTTCGGAAAGCCTTTTTCAATGTCGCCTGGGGATTCGCCCACGACCCCGGCCCCGGCCAGTTTTTGCAGCAAACCAAAGCTTTCAACCGGAAACTGGCGGAGACGCTGGCCGTTTTCCGCAAAAGGCTCGCGGAATCGGCGGATGATGATGCGGCGCTGGATGCTGTCATCCACCGGGCTTATCTCCATTACCTGGCCAATACGGACGGGCAGATCCCGGAAGCAGAAGGGGAAGACCCCTTCGACCTGCTGGAGGCCGCCACCCGCTACGCCGACTGGCTCGGGGTGGGCGTAATCAGGCAAGACGATGGAACCACCCTGCTGGAAGTTGACGGCAAACAGGCGCCTGCCCCGGAATGGAACGCGCAGGCCGGCCGAAGCGCCGCCTGGGCCTTCCGCGCCGCAGCGCCGGCGATCAACCGGATGCGCTACGGGCGCGACGCGGTGATCCCCGCCGCCGCCTTTGGCTTCGATGAAAACGTGGAGGGCCATTATCTTCCAAACGCCATGGCCCTGGCGGATTTCTCCCACCTGGCTTATTTCGGGCCGGCCTATGTGGAAGAGCAACTTCGCCGATGGGGCTACCACGCCTTTCAATGGGTGGAGGACAAGAAAACGGACACCCAGGCTTTCGTGGCCGCCGGGACCAGCCACCTGGCCGTCTGCTTCCGGGGCACGAGCAGCGGCAAGGATGCGCTGATGGACACGCGCTTCCTGAAAACCGCTGCCTTCGGCGGGCGCGGGCGGGTACACCGGGGCTTCAACCGGGCACTGGACAGCGTCTGGCACCAGCTGAAAGGTGCCGTCGACGCTCTGGACGGGGCCGGCAGGAAACTGTTCGTTGCCGGCCATAGCCTGGGCGCCGCCCTGGCGCAACTGGCCGCCCACCGCCTGGCGCTGGGCCAGTATCCGGTGGCCGCTGTGTACGCCTACGGCTCGCCCCGCATTGGCAACCCGGAATTCCGCGACGCCTACAACGAATTGCTGGAGGATAAAACTTTCCTGCACATCAACAACAAGGACATCGTAGCCCGGGTGCCGCCCCGTATCCTGGGCTTCCGCCACCTGGGCGGCGGCCCGCGATTATTTGACGAAGGGCACGCCATCAGCATTTTGCCCAAACCCCGGTCGGTATTCGGAGAAGAAGAAGAACTCGACTACGACGAGCTGGACGAAGCAACCCAGCAAGCCATCCAGCGGGAAATGCAGGAGGCGCAGGAGGCCATGGAGGCCGCCACCCGCTTCCTGAACACCTCGCCAGGCCCGCCGGAAGGCCCCAAATCCAAAGGCCTGTTCGACCACATCCGGCCTGTCGACGACCACAGCATGGACGAATACCTCTACAAGTTCGGCTGCGCCATAGTGGATGAAGAATTGGATCAGGCAGCCGGGGAAGGCGGCTGATCCGCTATGAAACTTGCCCGGGATCAACCGCAGGATTGGTTGCAGCCGAAGGAACAGGCAGGAAGGCACGGAAATGCATGGAACCAGCCGGCAGCATTGTCCACATCCGGACAAAAAGTGTTCGACAACGAACACCGGAGTAAAAGGCATCGGTTGCAAGGCGTTGGTTTGCAGGGGTTTATTTCCTGGCATGCTCTTAGCCCCCTCACAAAAAAAACATCCGATGCTGAGGAATTATTTGAAGGTTGCCCTGCGCAACCTCTGGAAGCACAAGTTGTTTTCGGGTATCAATATCTTCGGGCTGGGTGCCGCCACC
>JAGFJD010000105.1 GCA_024102975.1 Phaeodactylibacter sp.
TCAACCAAATCTACGAGGCGAAGGCCACAGTGGAGATAGAAGATCTGAAGAACGGAGGGGGAGAAGCGGCGGGGACGAGGGTGAGTTTGTTTTTGCCGCTGGAGTGAGAAGGGGTTATTGGTTATTGGTTATTGGGAGGAAGAGGGGGTTATTGGTTATTCAGCGAATCGCGAACAGCCCATACAATAACCAATAACGCCCATTAAGCCCCCGCCGTGCAATAACCAATAACGCTCACTTGGCTACCCCCGTGCAATAACCCAAGAGCATGTTTGGAGGTGGTGCTTTTGAAGCGAAAAACCCGGATTTTGGGTTCTCACGAGGGCATTTTTTCGCTCCATAGCAGCGCTACGGGGCGAAAAAATGGCAAAGTGAGGTTCCAAAAGCTGGGTTTTGCAGCCAAAATGACTACCTCCAAACATGCTCTAAGTCCCAGGCACGTGCGTCGTCGCAAACAGCCGTTTGATGCTGTATTTGCCCACTCCGTTGGCCCAAACCATGAACATCCCCCCAATGATGGCGATGTTTTTCATGAAAAGGATGGATTGCAGGCGCTGGGCAGGCTCCGGGTCGTTCCAGAAAGAATGCACGATGAAGGTCACCGGCGCCCAGTACAGCAGCAGTATGGAGATGCCCAGCCCGGCGCGGTAGCCGACCAGCAGCATCGCCCCTCCCAGCACCAGGACGAGGATGGCGCCGACCAGCAGCATGTCCTGGTTCCACGTCAGGCCGTAGGCCGCCATCTTCTCTTTGGTCTCTTTAAAATAAAAAATGGAATCGTAGGCTTCGTACAGGAAAATGAAGGAGAGCATGGCTCTGCCTAAGAGGTCTATTATGTTTTTCATCTGAATGTTTATTTGGAAGGGACAGGCCCTGGTTTTTTTTGGCGGGCGACAAGTTCGGCATTTTCCGGCACTTCCTTCAGCACGGGTGGAAATTTAATGGGCTGGGTCAGAAGGGAAGATATAACTGCACAGGCAACTTAATGCCGGAGCCCAACAACAACCTAACAATTTAACCATCACACCATCACCCGCTCACATACCGCCCTACTGCCCGCGCCACGTTCTGGCCGTCCATGGCAGCCGAGATGATGCCGCCGGCATAACCGGCGCCTTCGCCGGCGGGAAACAGGCCGGGCGCATCCTCATGCATATAGGTTTCGCGGTTGCGGGGAATACGGACGGGCGCGCTTGTCCGGCTTTCCGTCCCGATGACGTTGGCCTCTTCAGTGAAGTAGCCTTTCATCTTGCGGCCGAATTCGCGCACGCCTTCCCGGAGGCGGCGGTAAATGCCGGGCGGCAGCAGTTCGTAGAGCGGCGCCGGGTACAGGCCCGGGATGTAGGAAGACCCCGGCAGGTTTGGGGAAAGGCGGCCCGCTACGAAATCGGTCAGCCGCAAAGCTGGGGCTTTCTGGCTGCCGTCGCCGGCGGCAAACAGGGTTTGTTCGACGCTGCGCTGGAACTCCAGAGCTGCGAAAACGCCGTATTGCTCAAAGGGTGCCAGATCTTCCAGTTCTACCGCCACTACCGTCCCGGAATTGGCGTAGGCGGAATCCCGGCGGGACATCGACATGCCATTTACCACGATCTCGCCCGGGGCGGTCGCGGCCGGCACTACCAACCCGCCCGGGCACATGCAAAAGGAAAAGACCCCGCGGCCGTCCACCTGGCAGGCCAGGCGGTAACTGGAAGCCGGCAGGTTTTCTTCCCGGGGCGACTGGTTGTACTGTATGCGGTCGATGAGTAATTGCGGATGCTCGATGCGGACGCCGAGGGCAAACGGTTTGGCCTCGATGCGTATGCCCTTGCGGTGCAACAGGTAGTAGATGTCCCGCGCCGAATGGCCCGTGGCGAGCATAACTGCTTCTCCCCGGCGCTCCTCCTTATCGTTCACCACGACGCCATGCATCCGGCCTCCTTCGATCAGGAAATCCGTCACCTGGCTGTCAAAATGGATTTCGCCGCCGTAGTGCAGGATGGTCTCGCGAATGTTGGCGACGATCTTCGGCAGTTTGTTGGACCCAATGTGGGGATGAGCGTCGACAAGTATGTCGGGGCTGGCGCCATGCTCCACCAGGAGGCGCATGGCCTTTTCGATGTCGCCGCGCTTATGGGAACGGGTATAAAGCTTTCCATCGGAATACGTGCCGGCGCCCCCTTCTCCGAAACAGTAGTTGGAATCGGGGTTGACTTCCCCGAACTGCTGGATGGCCCGCAGGTCGCGGCGGCGGGCCTGCACGTCCTTTCCCCGGTCGAACAGGACAGGTTTCAGGCCGGTTTCGATCAATTCCAGCGCGCCGAAATAGCCCGCCGGGCCGGCGCCGACAATGATCACGGGCGGGGCGCCGGATACCGGGCGGAAGCCGCTCAGGATCGCCGGCTCCGGCTCGTAGGCCTGGCCGGCGTATACTGCCGCTCTCAGGCGGACGAACGGCCGGGCGCCCCGGGCGTCGATCGACCGGCGAATGACCCGGACCTCCTGGATATCCCGGGCCGGGAGCCGGCTTTTCTGTATGGCGCGTTGCCGGACCAGTGCCTCATCCGCTGCTTCTGCCGGCAGCAATTTCAATTCCAGTTCTCTGATCACTGCTTGCCACTATTTGTCGGATCCGGAACGCCCGGCCGCCGCCGCCAGGTAGAATCGGGCAGCGGCAGGATGATTTTCTCTTCCACCGTGTCCTTCGGTGCCTCGGGGACCGCCTCCCTGAGCTCGTCGCTTACCGCTCCGGATTCCCGCGCCAGCTTCTTGCGCGGCCGGTAGGCCCCGATGCGCTCTTCGCCGCGCTCCGGGCGGGGGCGCTTCCAGGTGTTGGCGGAGGCCGCCGAAAAACCGTCGGGGATGAAGATGCGGATTTTCACGATCTCGTATTTCTCCTGTTTACTGCCGCGCGGGTTGTACCGGCCCCGGGGCACTTGTTCCGACGCTTCTTCTTCACCGGTATTGAGCTTTACCTTCAGTTGCCTCTCCGGGGTGGACGAGAGGATGAGAGAATCGCCGCCTTCCCGGGAGTTGAAATTGTACCGCCCCTTTTCGAGCAGGTGATCGAACACCCCACGGGAAGCGTAATACATTTTGATGTTGCTCTCCGTCATAACGGTATTCCCCGCCCACGGCACCACCTCGTAAGCGTCTTCCTCATAGATATCGAGGACGATCGCGGTTGCACTGTCGGGCAATTCGAAAGTCTGGAAAAGGGTCTTGACCAGTTGAGCGCGGGCAGCGGCGCTGGCCAGCATGAGGGAAGCCAGCCAAAGGATAGTCTTCATGTCGTTTGATATTCAGAAAAGCGTCCGGGATTGCCGGCCGCCCGCCTGCGCCTTGCTATGGCGGGCAGCCCGTCCGAAAACAATAAAGGTGTAATGCCGTTTTGGCATTACACCTTTATAACGTACGCTTCTTTCAAAAGTTGTTTACAGGGAAGAGCTTGGTTCTTCCGCGCTGGCGCTTTTGCTGTCCGGTACTTTTACGATCACGTTCTCGGGGGCAAAAACGATGTAGGACACTTCGTCCTGCAGGGGCTTTCCTCCGACTTTGACCTCCATAGCCAGCATGGGGGCGAGCACCTTGTAGGTTTCTTCCTCGATTTCGTAGCGAAGGTTGTAACGGCCGGCCTGGACCAGAGATTTAAGAAGCGCTTCGCTTCCTTCCCTGAGCGTTACCTGCATTTGCACCCGGAGGAAATTGTTGCTCCAGGTTCTCACCTCGATCGGGCCATCCATCTGGAGTGCGACTTGCTGGTTTCCCTCCAGGTTGAAGGATTTGACAAGTGTTTTTTCCACCTGTTGCCCATAGGTCATAGAGCTTACGAACAAGAGGAGGACTGTCAGCGTTAGGGATTGAAGTAAAAAATTTCTCATAGGCGCCTCCTTTTATTTTTAAAAATTACAAATTACTGTTTTTTTTTTAAAGAGTCAATGCGCACTATCGGTGCCATCTGTTCTC
Source organism: Phaeodactylibacter sp. (assembly GCA_024102975.1). Lineage (GTDB taxonomy): Bacteria > Bacteroidota > Bacteroidia > Chitinophagales > Saprospiraceae > JACJXW01. The sequence goes on from JAGFJD010000105.1 coordinate 3,946, forward strand.
TTTTCGTACTAATAAGACTCTTTCCGGGGCCAAAACGCTGCCTGAGCGGGGGCATTCAGGAGCGATTTTCATATTTTAATATACCAACTCACATTACCCTTCTGCCAGCGCCTTCCGTATCCGCACCAGTCGGTCCAGCAGTTCTTCCAGCCGGCCCATGGGCAGCATATTGGCGCCGTCCGACAGGGCTTCCGCCGGGCGGGGATGCGTCTCGATGAACAAGCCGTCGGCCCCTACGGCGATGCCGGCCCGGGCGATCGCCCCGATGAGGGCAGGCTGCCCGCCGGTCACCCCGCTGGCCTGGTTGGGCTGCTGCAGGGAATGGGTGCAATCCAGGACTACCGTGGCGCCTAAGGCCTGCATGGTGGGTATGCTGCGGAAGTCGACGACAAGGTCCTGATAGCCGAAAGTCGTTCCCCGTTCCGTCAGGATGACCTTGCCGTTGCCCGACTCGATGACCTTGTCCATGGCAAAGCGCATGGCTTCCGGGCTCAGGAACTGCCCCTTCTTGATGTTGACCACCCTGCCTGTGTCGGCCGCGGCGGCGAGCAGGCTCGTTTGCCGGCACAAAAAGGCGGGGATTTGCAGGATGTCGACATAGCCGGCGGCAAGGGCGGCTTCCGGCTCGGAGTGGATATCGGTCGTCACCGGTATGTCGTACTGATCGCCGATAGCTTTCAGTATCGACAGGGCCTTTTCGTCGCCGATGCCGCTGAAGGAATCCAGCCGCGAGCGGTTGGCCTTCCGGTAGGACCCCTTGAAAATATACGGGATCTTCAGCCGGCGGCACAGGCCATGGACATACTCTGCGATCTCAAAAGCCACTTCCTCCCCCTCGATGGCGCAGGGGCCGGCGATGAGGAAGAAGTTGCCGCTGTCGAGGTTTTTCAGCCTCGGTATCTGTTCCAGGTTCATGCGCTGTTTTTCGGGCAAAGTTACAATTTCGCGCTGACCCCCAGGTTAAAGATGGAAATGCCGTATCCCACCTCGGCAAACAGGCCGATATTTTTTACCGGATAGTAGCTGGCGCCCACAAAAGCGCTGTAGGTGAAGTCGTTTTGCGCCGGCCGGCTGAACGTAGGCCCTTCGATCTCGCTTTTCTCCTTGACGATGCTGTCCGATACCCGGGGAATGTTGTACCCCAGCATGGCGCCGCCGTAAATATCCCAGTTGTCCATCCGGTTGGCATGGGCAGCGGCGCGCAGGCCGATGAGGGTGAACTTGTTGCTGATGTCGCGGATGGTTCCTTCGGGCAGGCCCACCCGCCGGGCTTCGGAGGAAGAGAACGCAGCGTAGGCTCCCAGGCTGAAATTGGGCGCCAGCCGGACGTTCAGCCGGGCGCTGACCGGAGGGACGACGGTGGTGGCATCATCTTTGGCAAAAGTCGGGAAAACGCCGATGCCGGCAGCCAGTTCAATGTCGCCTTTTTTGAATGTCGTCTGGGCGTTCAGGCTCAGGGATGCAATCAACAACAGGGCCGACAGGATCATAATGCTTCTCATGGAATTTCGTTATTTTTTAGTTTCTGTATTCATGGGCAGTTGCTCCGTTTGAGAAAAGTATCCGGAACATCGCCCCAAATGTATGCTGATTCGGAATAGATTTCAAGCTAAAAAGCAAATTATATTTCGAATACAGACATTGATTTTTGTCATTGACAAATTTTATTCTAAAAGCTTTTCAGGAGCTTCCAGCCTTCTCTGATTTGCGGGCCGTTTCCAAATTTCGTGCGCCCGAAAACACGCAAAAGAGAAACTAATTTTTTTGCCGTTTGATTTGAGCTGCGCTAAAACGGTTACCCCCTGAAAAGAAATTTTAACCTAATGATTTTCACCCCGACACAACCAATTCGGCCGATATGGCATTTATAAGCTTTAGTAGTCTTTAATATTCAACCCCCTCTTTGCTAAACGGGCAAAGAGTTTTTAACCAACGCAAACACATGCGCCTGCTTTTCACTATCTTATTTATTCTCCTGCTGGATTGGTACGCTTTCCAGGCTGTGCGTACCCTTGCTCACGGCTGGCCGGCCGCCTTTCGCGCCATGGCCTATGCCTTTCACTGGATCGTGCCCATCGCCCTGGCCGGCTGGATGCTGGCTTCCGCCAATGAACTCACCGGCGGGGTCAATAAAAACATCCTCACGGTTGTCCGCACCCTGTTTTTTATCGTCTACATTTCCAAGATCCTGGTCGTCAGCATCCTGTTTATCGACGACCTGCGGCGGGTGGCCCTGGTGGCCTACAATTACTTCGCCGGCGCCGGCAGCGGATACGACGCCAGCCGCTCCCAGTTCCTCGCCCGGATGAGCATCCTCATGGGGGGCATCCCCTTCGTGTCGCTGATCTACGGCATGATCCGCAACCCGTACCGCTATACCGTATTTAAAGAAACCGTCCGCCTGAAGAACCTGCCCGAGGCCCTCAACGGCCTGCGCATCGTGCAAATCTCGGACATCCACTCCGGCAGCTTCCTGCTCAAAGAGCCGGTCGAAAACGCCATCCGCATCATCAACGAACAGAAACCGGACCTCGCCTTTTTCACCGGCGACCTGGTCAACAGCGTCGCCAAAGAGGTGGAGCCGTTCATCGACATCTTCAGCGGCATCCGCGCCAAACACGGCGTTTTCTCTGTGCTGGGCAACCACGACTACGGAGACTACCACCGGTGGGACAGCCAGGAAGAAAAAGAGCAAAACCTGGAGAGCCTCAAGAACGCCCACCGCCAAATGGGCTGGGACCTCCTGCTCAACGAAAACCGCCTCCTGGAGATCAACGGCGAGAAAGTGGCGGTCCTCGGCGTGGAAAACTACTCCGCCCACCCCCGCTTCCCCAAATACGGCGATCTGCAGAAGGCCTACGAGGGCGCCGAAACAGCGCCCCTGAAGCTCCTGCTCTCCCACGACCCCACCCACTGGCTCGACCAGGTGACCAAAGATTACGCCGACATCGGCCTCACCTTCTCCGGCCATACCCACGGCATGCAGTTCGGCGTCGAGATCCCCGGCTGGATCAAGTGGAGCCCCATCAAGTATGTCTACAAGCAGTGGGCGGGATTGTATCAGGAAGGGCAACAATACCTCTACGTCAACCGGGGGCTGGGCTACCTGGGCTACCCTGGCCGGGTGGGGATTTTGCCGGAAGTGACGGTGGTGGAGCTGAGGAAGGGGTGAGTATTGGGGTGTATGTCGGGCGGTGTACGGTGTACGGGAATACAAGCAGGGGCCGTGGGGTTGGTGTACAAGTATGGAGTGATCCCTCTGGCAGTGTACAGTGTACGGGACTGTCCGGAGCGTTACAAGGGCAGCCTATGATTTTTTCCGGTTTTCGTTGCTGGTTATCTCAAGCTTGTTGACAATTATTTGTCTTCCCTTCAAACCAAACTTTACTCTGCCCAAAGTTCCCTGAATTGAGCAATATTGAGACAACTTACTTTTGGAAAATCTACCGAGTTCAGTATACGAAAATCTTTATCTTCTGTTACCAGATAATCTGCTCCAGAGGCGATAGCACAATCTACAAATTTGTTGTCATCTGCATCATTGGGAAGCAAATTCCAAAAAAAGTATTTTTCGATACGTTCCAGGCCTTCCAGGCTTAACAGGAAATCTAAGGTTTCACGGGCGAACTGCTTCCCCATGTGTTGTGCGATTATCTCTTCATATTCCAGTAAAATATCAGTAGTCACACAAAGCGTAAAAGCGCCATCAATAAGTTTTTGGAAAATCCAGTTGAATGGGGATTTCCTGGAAATGGAAACCAGTAAAATATTCATATCCAGCACGACCTTCATGGCTGCCGGCGATAAGGCACCCGCATTTTGGTTTCCAGCAAGCGTTTGGCATCATCAGCAGTCCAACCTTTTTCCTCCCATATCTCGTCGGCGCGGTCCATCAACCGTTCCGCCCTGAAACGGAGCAGCACTTGCTTTAAATATTTCAAGTCTTCCTCCTCAAGATCTTCTGCGAATAGCCTTAGCAACTCCAGTTGGGCATTGCTTAGCTTTCCTTCTAAAGAAGTCATAATGGTAGATTTTCTATTTTCAACCTAAAGGTATTCAATTCTGTTCATTAGAAGCCAATTTCCCGAGGGTTTCCATATGCTCTTTTCTCAACATGTAAGCGGCGGGCGGGGTTTCAAAGAAAATTAGTAGCCCAACTTCTCCCAGCCAGGCTGTGGCTGACCT
>JAGFJD010000389.1 GCA_024102975.1 Phaeodactylibacter sp.
TGTCTTAGTGGCAAAAAAAAACGCCATGTACAGTAGTATGAAAAAAACACATTATGAAGGCAATAGAAATACACGCAACACCCTAACCCCATGAAAAACTTGCCTATCGGCCGGCACGATTTTCGGGCGCTGCGCGAAGCCAACCTGCTTTACGTAGACAAAACCCCCGTTATATACCGGCTCCTGGGCGGCGGCATGCGCTGGTTCCTCTCGCGCCCGCGCCGCTTTGGCAAGTCGCTGCTGGTTACTACCCTGCGGGAGCTGTTTCTCGGCAACCGCGAGGCCTTCAAGGGGCTCTGGATCGAAGACAAGATAGAATGGAAAGCCTACCCGGTGGTGACCTTACTCTTCGACAAGATCAGTTCCCGGGAAACAGGGATGGCGGAATTGTTGAGCGACCAACTACAGGAAGTAGCCGAGCAGCATGGTTTCAGCCTCCAATCGGACGGGATCAAGCGGCGCACCTCGGAGCTTATCCGGAAGCTGGCCGGCGACACAGGCGCCGTCATCCTGATAGACGAATACGACAAACCCATCCTGGACGCCGTAGCGGACGACCTGCCCCTGGCCCAAAAGCGCAGGGAAATCTTAAAAGAATTCTTCGAAACGCTCAAAAGCGAAGACCGCCACATCCATTTTATTTTTATAACCGGCGTCTCCAAATTCAGCCGCATGTCGGTTTTCTCCGGCATGAACAACCTGCTGGACATTACCCTGGACGAGCAATTCGCAACGATCTGCGGATATACGCAGGCGGAGCTGGAATCCCACTTTGCCGCTTCTTTCCCGGCCATTGCCCAACGGCACCAATGGACGGAAAAAGAACTGCTCGGACAGGTCAAAGAATGGTACAACGGTTATCATTGGCGCGGCGAAGCCGTTTACAACCCCTGGTCTGTGCTAAACATGGCGCACAACGGCCGCATCAGCAACTACTGGTTTGCTTCGGGGCATCCCGAATTCCTGCTGCGCGCCCTGAAAAAAGGCTTGCATTTTCAACTGGGCCGCGTCCAGGCCCCCGCAGTCAGCCTCGACAGCTTTGAACTGGAAAACATGGACTACCGCTCCCTGCTTTTCCAGACCGGCTACCTGACCATCGTCGAAGAAGACATCCATACGCGGACCTTCACCCTGGGTTATCCCAACCGGGAAGTTGAAGAATCGCTGCTGCATCTTGCTGGGTTTTTACGTGAAAAGCGAGCCGTCAACAGCTAAAGAGGCCTTGGATTGGAAAACAGAATATATAAGTCCCCCCCATGCCATAAGGCCGTAACGCCCCAATACCATAGATCAGAACGGGGTGGGAAGACAATCAACGTTTTGTATATACCATCGTTTTCCATTTTCACATCGGCCCAAACGGCAAGATCTGGCTCCTGCAAAACAACACGGATATCCCGATTACAGATGAGTTGCTCCAACGCGATGTCCCGGCCTCCGATATCGTACTGGGGTTTCACCCGCCGGAATACCGGCAGTATACGGGGTTCGCGGCGGCGTAAACATTTTTTTCCATGACCAAGCTCGAAAAAACAAGCGCCCTGATCGCCGAAATGTCTACGGAAGAGAAAGCACAGCTCCTGGCGGAACTGCTGCAGTATTTCTATTTCCCTGCCACAGGCATCTCGCACACCCCCGGCGTCTGTGGAGGAAGAGCCTGTATCCGAAATACCAGAATACCGGTTTGGAGTATCGTTGAAGCCAAACAACCAGGCGCCACGGACATCGAATTACTACAATCTTTTCAGGGGCTGA
>JAGFJD010000122.1 GCA_024102975.1 Phaeodactylibacter sp.
AGGGTGTACATGAGGCAGTGAGACGTGTGTTTAGAGTAGATAAGGTATAGAAATAAGAGAGCGAGTAAGGGAAAGGGAGTTTAGATGTGGGCTGCATGGGTGGGGGATACAATGGAGATACAATGGAAATACAGTAGAAATGGGGGGGCGTTACCACATAGGCTACAGTAGCCGCAGCCTATGTGCTCTACAGTGAAAACGCTATGTATCCTGTGTGGTTAAACAAAAGACCTAAACAGTTACGCAGTTTGAACAGTCCCTCAAAGTTTTGTGTTTCTTACACCGTACCCACCCAGGACTGCCGCTGCCCCCCACACCGTACACAACCCCGGCAACTTCTTTCCAACCTTAGCAGACTCCCTCTTCTGAAAAACACCCCTTAATTTTCAGTAACTTGCGAACCGCGAACAGCGAACAGCGAACAGCACCCTCAGCTACCAGCCAGGCGGTCCATTCTCAACCGCAACACCTCTTCCTTTTTCCGGTTCAGCCAGTTGAAGGCCTGAATATTGTGCTGGCCCTCCAACAAAGTTTCCACTTTGCGGGGTTCGAAATCGATGTCGCCATAAAACCGGGCAAGTTGCCGGCATTTTTGCACGAACCTCAGGAAGGAGGTTCTCTGGGCCTTCGACCACACCTTTTCCCGGCTCAGCCACTTTTCGAAGGCATCGAAGAAACTGAAAAGGTAGAACTGGTAGGAATCGTCCTTCAGGTACAGGTCGAAATACACCTGAGTATGGAGCACTCTGCCGATCATCTGAAAATAGGGCACCTTGAAAGCGTGCTCCTGCAAAATGTCCAGGCACTGCTCCAGGTTTTTCTGCCAGTAGGCGGTATGGGCCAGGGCCCAATGGAGGCAATCCTCCCGAATATCCTCGTCGAGGCAATCCGTGTAGTTTTTTATGAAACGCGCAGTAAAATCGAAGGTGCCTTTGGTATTGCTGGCCACCACGATCGTAGTATAGGTATTGCGCGTCAGTTTTCCCTGGTGCATCAGCAACCCGGTTTGCAGCCCCAGTTGGTAGAGGGGCAGGCTTTCCGTGATGTCGAGCTGGCCGGATTTGATGAATTGTATGGTGTCGTTGAGCAGCGACAACAAGTGCAGCTTCTGGTCCTTTTCGCTGAGCTGTCCCATTTTGTCCAGCATCGCTTCGCGCAATGACTGGTACTGGCCAATGCGGTTTTCCTCCGTGAAGGCGAACCGCATGCGGTAGAGTTCGATTGCCGGGTGTTGAATGCCTTCGCTGGCCGCTTCCCATTTTTTCAATTCGGTTTGCACTTCGTAGGTTTCGCCTTTGATGAGCCGGCTGCGGGAGATCATCTCGTTGATGACAGCGGCTTTTTCCAGGGCATAGAGCAGGTCGAGCTGTTTGCTCATTTCCAGAATCGCAGAGCTGCCCGGCTGCATGCGCAGGCTTTGGTTGGGGTGATGGTAGATGCGGCTATGGAGCAGGAACAGGCCGAGGTGGTCCTCCCGGCCTTTGGCCCGTTTTACTTCCAGGCCGGCGATCTCCTTACGGGCGCATTTGAAAAACCATTCATCCAGGTGCCGGGCCTGGAATTCTTCCGCCAGCAACTGCTTCTGCAGGCGCTCCTGCTGCGCAAAGCTTTGAAAGGCGAGAAATTTTTCCGCCGCCAGGTAAGCTTCCGAAAGCAGGTTGTTCATCCGCCGGTGGCTGAATTTCCCGCCGGGCAGCACCTGGCGGAACAGCTTTTCTTTGGTCAGTTTCTCATCGTCAAAATCGGGATAATACTTTCTCAGCCTGCCCAGCAGCCGGGGCAGGTTCCTGTTGGTATTGCACCAGGGCGACCGGAGCCAGGCTTCGAATGCCCTGATTTCCGCCTCGTCCAAAGTTTGGAGGAGGCGGACGAATTTGGAGGCAAAAAGGTTCGGCATATTTGTGGTAAAAACAGAGCTTAAATATAAGATAAATGAACCTTTATAAAATTTTTTACACAAAAATTTTGTGGTAATGCCCCAAAAATGTCCTTGGCGGAAACAGAATATTATTGGCATATTTGTAGCATAAAGAGCAAAACACCCAAAACCTTTTACAAATGCCCGAAGGAAAAAGATGGCTTGCCCGTCTCGACCTGTCCATCCGCGAAGGCATGACAGACGGCGGGCTGAACAACAAAACGCTGGCCTCCTGCCTTGGCATCAGCGAACGCCACCTGATCCGCAGGGTAAAGCAACTCACCGGCTTATCCCCCCAACAATACATCCGACAGCATCGGCTGCAGCAGGCTATGGAATACCTGGAACAGGGAACCTACCGGACCGTGAAGGAAACGGCGGCCGCAGTGGGCTATGCCAATGCCGGTTATTTCATCAGCCAGTTTGAACACCAGTTCGGCAAACGGCCGCTGGACGTGCTGCGGGAGTGGGGGTGGCGGTGAGGGGGAAGCTTGCCCGGCCGAGGAACGAGGACGGGGCGGAAGGCGGAAAATGGTAACCTTATAGCACCAATCCAAATATAAAGGCCGAGTATGAGCTTAAATATTTCAGAATTAAACCCTTTTATCATGAAATCGATACCTTCCCATCTCGCCTGCCCATTCTTCCTTTCCCTAGCCCTGTGTTTTTTCATGGGCTGCTCCGGCGATTCCGCGGCGCCAGCCGAAAAGCCTGCCGGGCCTGTCACAGAAGCCGCAGAACCACCGCAGCCGGCGGAAGATACCACCGCTTCCGTAACAGATTCGGACACCAGCACGCAAACGGCGCCCGGAGAACGCATGGAAGTCGAACCCATCGAAACGACTCAGCCCACCTCGGTGACCTCCACCACCGCCGGCGGCGGGCTGGCCGACCACGCCGTCAGCGAAGAGCGGCTGTCGATCGTGCTCGACAACATCGCCGCCGAGCTGGAAGCCCAGAACCTGGAGTACAGGAGCGACCTCGGGCAGGACTGCTCCGGCATCTACCACAAGATCAAGGACCTGATCCAGAAGCGGATCAAAGACCTGGGAGACCGGTCGAAGTACACCTACCCTGTTTTCACTGAGGACCGCAACACCCGACAGATCGCCAACTGGTACCACCGCCACAACAACCTGTACATCGTGAAGGACGCCCTGGCCGACCGCAACAAGATACGCCCCGGCAGCGTGATGTTCTTCAGCCGCACAGACGAAAAATTCAACGGCCCCGACATCGCCACCCTCACCAATGCCGACGTCTTCCAACACGACGCTGCCGCCGGCAAAGGGAAAATCTACCACGTCGGCGTAGTGACCAACGTAGAAAAAGACGAGCAGGGCAACGTGGTGCGCTACACCCTGATGCACGGCCGCAACACGAAATATACCGCCTCGCGCACCGACGGCAACTGGGACGGGCCGGGCGGCTACGGAAAAGCCTTCGCCAGATTCCCCTTCGGCAACTGGAACCAGCAGTGGGTGGCCGTGGCAAATATCGAGACGCCGGCGAACTGAGATTTTTTATATGGCCCGCGGGCCTGATTGGTTTTTTTAAAATAAACAAGAGGTTCATTTAAATCGTGATAGCCGACAGGCGAGCGACAACGTAGAGCAAGCCGAACATACTGCTGGACATTTTTTGGACACAGAGTACGCCGAGAAGACACAGAGCCACACAGAGGCTTGATTATCAACGGAAAACTTTGCGCATCTCTGTGCTGGACTCCGTGCGCTCTGTGTCCAAAACCATTTTGTCCAGTAGTGTGCAAGCCGGAGTCGCCAGCCGACATCACTTCCACTTATTAATTCGTGAAACTCAATGAGGCCGCGCTCTGGAATACCCGGAAGTTTAAAATTCAAAGTTCAAAGTTGAAATAGTTACCATCAAAAAACAATCGATTCTATGACTCCTGTAAACACAAAATCCAACCCGCCCGGCATGCTCAGATTGGGGCTGCTGGCAGCCCTCCTGGTACTGGCTTTTGCCTGTAAAAAAGACAAGGCGGAACCGGCCGAAGAATGCGGCCTTTGGGAATACGAAGGCGAATACGGGCCCGACCACTGGGGCAGCCTGGCGCCGGCCTGCCAGGAATACGCCTTCTGCGGCGGCAGCGCCCAGTCGCCGGTCGACATAACCGGGGCCGCCCCGGATGCCTCCCTGGAAGCGTTGGCCACCAACTACGGGGCCAGCAGCACCCACATCGTACACAACGGGCATACCCTCGAATTCGAGGTGGAGGAAGGCAGCAGCGCCCTGGAGCTGGACGGCGAGGAATACGAACTGCTCCAGTTCCACTTCCACGCCCAGAGCGAGCATACCATCGGCGGCGCGGCCCACCACATGGAAGCCCATTTCGTGCATGCCAATGCCGCCACCGGCGACCGCGCCGTCATTGGCGTGATGTTTAAGGATGGGGCAGAAAATGCCTTCCTGAAACCGTTCATGAACCACCTGCCGCACCATGGAGAATCCCCGTACACTTCGGCGGCCAGCTTCAACCCCGTCGAGGTCTTTCCCGCCGACCGGGACTACTTCACCTATCCGGGTTCGCTGACCACCCCCAACTGCGAAGAAAACGTCACCTGGTTCGTGCTCGAACACCCGGTGGAAGCCTCCACGACGCAAATCCTGCGCTTCCGCGACCTCATGCCCAAAAACTACCGGCCGCAGGCGGACATCGGAGCGAGGCAGATACGGCATTACCAGGATTGAGGCGGAGCGGAGGCAAGGCAGCATGTAGGCAATAACCACTGAACAATTTTATCCTGCCGCTGCGAACCGCAGAGACGGGAACTGCCCGGGAACCTGCTTCCCGCCGCACCGGGGATTGTATGCCCGCGAGTACCCTCAGAGTGTTTAGTTGGGCAACAACTTATAATTATTCAACCAAAGGAGGAAGCCGAAAATCCTGTAGAGAGTAGGCACAAGCCAAATACAAAAGAACTATATAAAATGAGCGATTCCATTTTAAAGAGCTTGATTATCTGTATTATTTTTACAGCTGGCTAATGATCTTAGACTTGACAAGTTTTTGAAACTTGTCAAGTCTTGGCCAATACACCTTTGAGAGCGCTTCAAAAGCTGCACTTCGTTGCTCCCCGACCCTACGGGTACGGGGCAGGCTGTCAGTTGCGTAACTTCGGCTATGCTCCTTCCTCGCGCCTCGTTCAGAACAATATTTGCTCGCTCTCGCCTCATCAGCACTTCTCCGACAGGCTCCTAGCCGATTTTGACGGAAATTGCCACGCGATTGACGGAAATAATCCATCCGGATCATTCATTTTTGCTTCAGGCCGGATCATACGCTGAAGATCATTTTTCCAAAAACACAGCAACAGTTTACCCTCCATCGCCCCCCATGGGGAAAGAATAGCTTCCGCCCTTTTATAGCGCGCCAAGGTTGTTCGCTCCATCATTTATATCCGTTCTCTGCGGAGAACAACTACTGCATTCCAACAGGGCTATCTGCGATCAAACCGAGCAGGTTTCGGACGAAGCCTGCAAGAGGTGTTCTATGCCCTATTAGGATGCATTATCGAAAATCGAAATATTTTACCTAAACATTAAATCTTTTCAAATGAAAAATCTTTTCCTATTCACCTTGCTCTTTCTGTTCGCCAACCTGGTGGGCGCCCAGGCCACCTACACCACCATAGCGAATGGCCAATGGGACAATGCCGCTACCTGGGACGCCAACGGCGTTCCTCCGGAGCCCATTCCTGCGGGGTCTACTGTGAATATTAATAATTCTGTAGGCACCTTTAATGTATCGACGATCACCAACAATGGCACCATCAATATCAATGGTACAGGTGGGGTCACCCTGCAAGGCAGCACGCAGGCCGTTAATAACGGATCGGTGATCTCCACCTCCACTACATTCGGATCGGCTTTAGGTGTTTCTACCGGCACCAGCTTTACGAACAATGATTACTATCAAGCCGACGGTACGGGTACCCAGTCCTCCAGCATCCGAATGCTCGGCGGCACGTTTACCAATGCCAATGGCGGTACGCTCGACCTGTCCGGCGCCCTGGTATCGTTCCAAAGCAATAACACCTTGTTCTTCAATGAGGAAGGGGGTACCGTGGACATAAGCGGCAATACCCAGTTTAATATCCTCACCTCAACGGGTTTCGTCCCTGACCCCACAGCTGTCGTATGGATCAATGCGGGCACCTTCAATATAAACGGGCCTACCTTCTCCCAACTCTACCTGCTGGGAGGAACGAAAAACAACCTCTCCACCGGGGTCATCAACGTATACGATGGCACCCTCACAATCGGCAATACCTTAAACAATGAAGGAGCGATCAATTTTCTCGCTTCAACTGCGCGCGGCCAAATATTTGGGACGGTCAACTCCGCGACCGGAACCATCGACATGACGGACGGATCCATCAACGCCTCCGGGACGGTGACCATCCCTACCCTTACCAACAATGCTATCCTGATCCCATCTTCTCCAGACCGTACGTTTGACATTACGGGCAACTACGGTGGTGGTGGAACGCTGCGATCTATTATTATTGGCACGGCCCCCGATCAGTACGGTAGTATTGTAGCTACAGGCACCGCCGACCTTACAGCGCAAACCCTTAGTGTCTTTTATTCTGGCTTCACACCGGCTATCGGCGATGCCTTTACCGTTGCAGAGGCGGCCGGAGGGGTCACCGGGCCCTTTCTGTCCACTCAACTCCCCGGCTTGCCTTCCGACCGGCAATGGCAGATAACCTATACTTCCACCACCGCTGTCCTTCGGGTGGTTCCCGCCGGCAGTCCTCAGGACGGCGACGGCGACGGTGTTGCAGATTTTGAAGACAACTGCCCAACTGTTTTCAATCCCGGCCAGGCCGACCTCGATAACGACGGCCTCGGGGATGCGTGCGACAGCGACCGCGACGGCGATGGGGTAGACAACAACAACGATGCTTTCCCCGACGACCCCACTGAAACAAGCGACAACGACAGCGACGGCGTTGGCGACAATGCCGACCCCGACGATGACAACGACGCCCAATCCGACGCCGACGAACTGGCCTGTGGCTCCGACCCGCTGGACGCGGCCAGCCTCTCCGCCGACAACGATGGGGACGACAGCCCCGATTGCGTCGACCCGGATGACGACAACGACGGCGTTGCGGACGCCAGCGACAACTGCCCCACCGACGCCAACCCCGGCCAGGAAGATTTCGACTTCGACGGCATCGGCGACGCCTGTGACCCGGAAGTCTGCTTCAACTTTGTTGCCGGTGCCCTCCAGGACTACGTCGACGGGCTGAGCATCAGCTCCGCCTACAAGCGGGCCATCAACCGGCGGCTGAGCCTGGCGGTGCCTAAATTCTGCAACTACAACCAGGTATCCTCGGTAGTGGCCGACCTGCAATATGTCGTCAGCTACGTATCCTACCAGAGCGGCGGCGGCATTCCCGCCGGCAACGCCGACTACATCATCGCCCAGGTGAACGGGCTGATCGACGCCCTGAACAACGGCACCGCCGTGTGCTGCCCCCCGCCGGTCCCCCGCCCGGCCAACCCCGGCGTGGCCACTACAGCCGGCACCCTGCAGCTCCAGGCCAGCCCCAACCCCTTCCGGGATGAGGTGTCCATCCGCTTCAGCCTGCCCCAGGCCGGCCCGGCTACCCTGGAGGTGTTCAACCTCAGCGGCCAGCGCGTAGCCGCCCTGCATGCCGGCTACCTCGACGCCGGCTACCAGGACTTCCAATGGAATGGCGCCGACGGCAGCGGCCGGCAGCTGAGCTCCGGTATCTACCTGGTGCGTTTGCAGACTGAAGAAGGGATGCTGACGCAGAAGGTGAGTTTGGTGCGGTAGGCACTCCCGGGTTTAAGGTTGAGGTTGAGGGCATTGAAGGCAGGGAGCACACCACTGGACAAAATGGTTTTGGATACAGAGGGCACTGAGACCAACACAGAGTACACGGAGTTTTTCCCATTGATAATCAAGCCTCTGTGCGACTCTGTGTCTTCCCTGCCTGCAAGGCCGCGCCTCGCGGCAGGCAGGTCGGCGTACTCTGTGTCCAGAAAAATGTCTAGTAGTGTGGGCAGGGAGTATCAGGATAGCCAGGCTTAGGCATACTTGCCAGAGAATGCCGGGATTGCGGCTGCCATCTGCTGCTCTCAGCCTCAGCCTCAGCCTTAACCTCAAACCTCACGTTAAATTTATAGACACCCGGTAACCTTTTTTCCGCTCCAGGCGACAATAAGGCAAAAAAAGCACCATGATGAAAAACGCACTTTTTGCCCTTGCCTTTGTTGCCTGCGCCCTCGGCAACAGCGCCGCCGTGTTTGCCCAGACATTTCCAGGCAGCAAGACGCTTGCTACCCAGGCCGAAGTGGATGATTTTGGGGCGAACTACACGGCAGTTTCCGGAAGCCTAACCATTGACGAAAGCGCTCCGGGAGCTATTACTAACCTGGACGCGCTTGCCTCCATCATATCGGTGGGGGGAGGTATTAGTATCAGGAACACAACTGCTTTGGCCAATGTGGATGGCCTGGCCAATATCTCTTCCGCACTGTCCTCCATAATCATTATTAACAACGCTGCCCTGGAAAATGTAGACGGCTTCGCCCAGGTGGCATCGGTGGGCGGCATACAGGTTCGTGACAACGAGGCGCTGGAAAATATAGACGGATTTGCCCAGGTGATATCGGTGGGCAGCATAACGTTGGCCAACAATGACGCGCTGGCTGATGTGGACGGCTTCGCCGGCGTCAGCTCCGTTGGGTTTAGCATACTGGTTCTGGACAACGACGCGTTGGAAAATATAGACGGATTTGCCCAGGTGGCATCGGTGGGCACCTATCTAGATGTGAGCGACAACGACGCGCTGACCAATGTGGATGGCTTTGCCGGCGTCAGCTCCGTTGGGTCTGGCATAGTGGTTTTTAACAACGAGGCGCTGGAAAATGTAGACGGATTTGCCCAGGTGGCATCGGTGGGCGCCTTTATATTGATAGCCGACAACGCCACCCTGGCCAACCTGAATGGGTTTGCCAACATCCTTACAGTTGGCGATGATCTTCGGATATTTAACAATAGCGCCTTAACCGATTGCTGCGGGATCAGCCACCTGGTAGACGCCGACCCCGACAACGGGATGGTAAATGGCTCAATTACCATTACGAACAACCCCAACGGCTGCTCCAGTACAAACGACATCCTCGCTGCCTCCTGCACCGACCAGGATTTTGACGGCGCTCCGGACTACGCCGA
>JAGFJD010000139.1 GCA_024102975.1 Phaeodactylibacter sp.
AACCTCAACCTCAACCTCAACCTTAACCTCACCTTTAAACAAAACACCGCTATGAACCACACCCTCGCTTCTCCTCCGGGCAGAAGGCTGCCTTTTCATGCCCTGGCCCTGCTCTTGCTGTTGCTTCTGACCGTTGCCGCACTGTACTACAACCGGCCAGATCCGGCACCGGAACTGGCCTATTTCACGGGCCATACCGGCGGCGGCTCCGCCTTCTCCTACGAGGTAACCACTTCCGACCTGGCCGTCGACTGGCCGGGCGACGGCGTGAGCGAAGCCGAACGAGGCGGCGATTTCGACCCGAAGGACAAATGCCCGGAGGATTTCTTTGCAGCTGGGTTCACGGTAATCTTTAAAAAACTGCCGGATGGCAACATTATTAAATTTCTCTACCACAAGGGCAAAAAACTTCTTTACCGCATCGATAAAGACGCCATCAATGGAAAAGCGGGGATCGGATTGCACCGGGTGACGGGTACGCACTTCAATGCCAAATACCGTATCGCGGACAAGGCCTTCAAAGGTGGCAAGTCCGTATCCGTCCCCAACGCCAAGGGAGGCGCCGATAAGGTGCGTTTCCGATATGGAGAGGCCGTTTCCAAAAGGCGTGTGCGACCTGACCGGGAACTCTTTCGGGAAACGCACATCGGCCCCAAACAATGCCAATCCTGGTGGGATTTGTTTAATTTTATGCCCTGAGCAGTTTAAATAAATAATACCATGCGGTATCCCTTCCAAAAAATGCAGCTCGATGCCGACGGCTTCTATGATCTGATCAATACCTGGGCCGAAATGCAATTGGTGGTCACCAAAGATTCGGCGACGATCATCGGAGAGGGTTATACTTATGAGATCCTCAAAGCCTTTACAGCCCTGGTGTTCGACTGGGAGGCCAGCATCCCCATCTCAAAAGAAGGCCTGGGCATACCGGAAGGCTCCTACGACCTGAGCCGGATGGGTGACAAGGTTCATGCCTGCACGAGCGAGAAGGCCTACTTCCTGCCCGACCGCCCGGTGACAGTGGAAGTGGTTTCCATGCCGGAGGAGTGAGTTGGAGTTGGAAAATATTATCTCTTGACCCTCCTTTTCCAGGCGCTCGTGTCCTGGCCGGTATTGAAAACGGAGACGATAAAGATGCTTTGATCGAGGACGGTGTAGATAATGATATAGGGAAACTTTCTTACAACTCCCTTCCGGGCTTCCCCAAACTCGACGGGATGGATTTCGGGATAACCCGTTAGCGCCGCTCTTCATACACACAAACACACATACACCCTTCCCTTACCCCCCTCCCCACCCCGTCCTGAGCAACCTCCGGTTGATGCTGTACACCAGGGCCAGGATAGCGAAAGCAAAAACCACCAGCACCAGGGCGTACTGGTTGGCCAGGCTATAGTTGAGTGCTTCCACTTCGTCGTAGATAGCAATGGAGGCCACCCGGGTCTGTCCGGGAATGTTGCCGCCGATCATGAGGATGACGCCGAATTCCCCGACGGTATGGGCGAAGGCCAGCACGATACCGGTCAGCAGGGCCGGCTTGATGTTGGGGATTTGGACGTAAAGCAGGGTCTGCAGGTGGGATTTCCCGAGGGTGTAGGACGCTTCTGACAGATTGCGGGGCAGGTTCTCGAAGCCGGACTGCACGGGCTGGACCATGAAGGGTAGGCTGTAAAAGATGGACCCCACGACCAGCCCGGAGAAGGTAAATACCAGTCTTAGGCCCAGCGCCTGTTCCAGCCAGGCGCCGAACTGCCCTTCCGGGCTAAAGGCGAGCAACAGGTAGAAACCGAGTACGGTGGGAGGCAGTACCAGCGGCAAGCTGATCAGCGCTTCCAGGAAGGGCTTCCAGCGGCTGCGGCTCCGGGAGAGCAGGTAGGCGACGGGGATGCCGAGGAGGATGAGAAAGGCGGTCGTAACCGCCGCCAGCTTGAAGGTCAGCCAGAGGGTTTGCCAGAATGCCGCCTCCATATCAGGCCTTTTGGTTGATCACCGCCTTTACATCTTCCATCTCATCCGGTTTGTTCACGTTGCGCAGGGCTTCCGGGCGTTCCGCATCCAGGAGTTCGACGTTGGAGTTGATGAGGGCCTTCCGGGGGCAGGAGTAACCCTGGGCGAGGAATTGCAGCAGGATCGGATAGGCCCGCGGTTCCCAGATGGCAATGAGGGGTTCCGGAAATTCACTGGCCGGGCTGTTGAAAGCCGTCGCCACTTTGGAAGGGTTGCGAAAGCCCACCAGTTGGGAGATGGTATGTTCGTCCAGCAGGGGCAGGTCGCAGGCGACAACCAGCCAGGCGGCGTCGGGCTGCTCCCGGAAGGCAGTAAGGATGCCCCCGAAAGGCCCCAGCCCTGTGAACGTGTCCGGCAACGCCTTGTCGATCTCTACGGCCTGGTCGGGCCGGCAGGAAATGAACGTCTCTTTACAGAAATGGCCGAGCAGCTCCGCCAGGTGCTCCCGCTGAGGCTGGCCGTGGTATTCGATCAGGCCCTTGTCCCGCCCCATCCGCTCGCTTTTGCCGCCGGCAAGCACCAGCCCGTATAAGGGGGGCTTGGCAGCCGCCAGCTCTTTTTCGACCAGTATGGAGATGCCGGCCTCGTCCTGAAGCTTCATCAACGGAATGTTGCTGAACCCCTCCAGCTTTTCCCGAAGCCAGGGATACACTTCGTTGACGCCTTCTACCAGAAGGATCAGGCGTACGTCCGTCAGCTGGCCCAGTCGGCGCCTGAGCGAATCTTCCTTTTTAGGGTCGATCACCACGATCTGCTTGCGGGCAGGAAAGTGGTTGCCGTTGACGATCACCGCATCCTGCTCGTTGAAGTACATCCGGTAGTGGTAACTGTCCAGTTTGGCCTGGAAATCCAGGCGGTGGTAGTTGATCTTGTCGGTGTATTCCATTTTGGCGCCGTGGCCCATCGCCGTTTTCTCATCCTTGCCCTGTTCTGCCTCTTCATCGGCAGCGGCGTGGTCGGCATCTGCATACCCCACCCGGTAGCTGTCGCTCAGGCGGTCGATAATGCCGAAGGCCAGCTTCTTGATGTTGCCGCAGGGCGTTCCCAGGATGGCCCACTCCTGGCGGTGGAAATGGCCAAATTCCGGCCGGTTCAGCTTGGCGTGCTTCTGGTGGCCTGGTTGTTTATCTGAAGGCATAGTCCGTTTTTTAAAGTTTGTAGCCTGGCCGACGTGCCGATCCCGTCGGAGCGCCGGGCTTTTTTATATGCGGCAAATCAAAAGGGACTGCCAAAACAGCGCAATCCATCCCCATAATCCTGTTAATCCTGTTAATCCTGTTAATCCTGTCTAAAGATACAAACTATTCCTCCCTCCTGAAATCCCGCTTCCCCCCTGTTTTTTCCATAAGCCTGACCTCCCTGATCACGATGTCGTGAGAGAAAGCCTTACACATATCGTAAATGGTAAGGGCAGCAACGGTGGCGCCCGTGAGCGCTTCCATCTCCACCCCCGTCCGCGCGGTGATGCGGGCCGTACAATCTATCACGACCTCCCTTTCCTCATTAACATGGATTTCCACCTGGCAGTTGTCCAGCCCCAGTGGATGGCAAAGCGGGATCAGCTCTCCCGTTTTTTTGGAGGCCATAATGCCGGCCAGGATCGCCGTTTGAAAAACCGGGCCTTTGGGGGTGTAGATCTCTTCGCGTTCCAGCCGCCCCATGATCTCGTCTCCGAGTACGACGACGGAGCGCGCCCGCGCCAGGCGCTGCGTTGCTGCTTTGCCGCCGACGTCGACCATGGCCGGGTTGCCGGCGCTGTCGAGATGGGTGAATTCCTGGTTCATATATTCAGTTGTTTGTTGTCCGGGTGAATGCTGCGCACCGCTGGACAAGTTGCTGGTGCCGGCCTTTATCGCCAGTGAGCCGGCATTCGTTGGTCAAGGTACGAAGATGAAGGGAGGCGGGCAAGCGGACACGAAGGAAGTTCGCAGGGAGGGTCAACGGTAAAAGATCAGCGGGAATACCTTGCCTTTCTTGAACTTGTCCTTTTCGCGAGGCAGTTCCAGGAAGCCGTCGGCGTCCACCAGGTTGGCCAGGTCGCCCGAGCCGTGCCCTTCGACGGGGATAGCCATCAGGCGGCCGGTTTCGGGATCGAAGGAAGTCCTCACCTGCAGGAAATAGGTCAGGTCGGGCTTGAATTTAAAGTCCTCGGCCAGCACGGCATAAGCGTAATCCATGGGTTCCAGGTCGAAGCTCTTCCTGATCCATGGCCGGATGTAGCGCATGGTGCACATGAAGGCCGACACGGGGTTGCCGGGCAGGGCAAAGATGACCTTGCCGTTGGCAGATTCGCCGAACCAGAAGGGCTTGCCGGGGCGCTGTTTGATCTTGTGGAACAGCTTTTTCGTCCCGAGGGCGTTCAGCGCCGCCGGAATGTAATCGAATTTACCCTTGGATACGCCGCCGCTCAGGATGAGGACGTCGTATTGCTCCAGGCAGGCGGACAGCTTGGCGCGGGTGGCGTCCATATCGTCGGCAATGTGCAGCTTATCCGTCCGGATGCCCCAGCGGGAGAGGGCGGAGGCGATCGTGTAGACGTTGGAAGTTCTGATCTGATGCGGTTCCGGCGTTTCCTCCACTTCCACCAGTTCGTCGCCGGTGGAGATGATGGCCACCGAAGGCAGCCTGGCTACTTTTAAAGAAGACAAGCCGACGGTGGCTGCCACGCCAACCTCCGCCGGAGAAATGACGGCGCCGGCCCTGACGATCCGTTCGCCCTCCCTGCGGTCGAAGGCACGCAGGTGGGCGTTCTGCCCTTTTTTGATGTCGTTGGATTGCAGCTTCGCCGAACCGTTTTCTACTTTGACATCCTCATACCGGATGACCGTGTCCGTGTTCTCCGGCAGGATAGCACCGGTCATGACTTCCAGGCAGCCGTCAGGGTTGTGCAGCGTGCGCTGGGGCGATCCGGCCGGCTGCATGCCCTCGATCGGGAATTTCCGCTGCCCGTTGGCATAAGCGTTGAAGCGGATGGCAATGCCGTCCATCGTGACGCGGGTGAATGGAGGAAAATCCCGGTCGGCGAGAATATCCTGCCTCAGCACCCGGCCTATGGCCTCTGCCAGGGGCACAGCCTCTTCGCCGTAGCTCTTGCTGTGCTCCAGGACAATTTTGGTTGCTTCCTCAATGGGAATCATAAGCCGCTGTACTTTGATCTTGAGCCAACGCAGGCTGGGCATAACACCTTTAGCCCATTTCTACTCATCCCCATGCATCTCTTCTTCTCTTTACAGGTGCGCCTTAGCAACCTGGCGTCAGTTTCTGTTTTGGGAAATATGATTATTGATTATCCGCCAATCGTCGACATGGACTCCTGCACCGGCAGCCCGAATTTACGATTTTTTTCAGCTTCCCAGCCATCTTTGGCGCGATTTCCTAATGCCTGGAGAAAAGTTTCCCGCATCTGCCCGTCCGTTGCGCCTGCCCGCATCAGGTCGCGGATATTAAAGACTCCGTCGTCATACAGGCAGGTTTTGAGCATGCCCCTGGGAGTAATGCGGATTCGGTTGCAGGTTCCGCAGAAGGTCCGGCTGTAGGCGGCGATGATGCCGACCGTACCCTGATGCCCGGGAATGCGGTAGTTGTAAGAGGTGGAAGACGGCGGGTCCGGCAGCTTCTCGATACCGGGATAATGAGACTGAATATGTGCCAGGATTTTCCGGTAGTTCCAGGCAAGAGAAGAGTAGTTGCTGCCCTCCCCGTTGAACGGCATCTCCTCGATAAAGCGGACGCTGACCGGATATTGCCTGGTCATTTCTACCATGGGCAGGATGTCTTCCGTGTTTTTGCCATCCATCACCACGGCGTTGATCTTAGTGGGGATGCCGTGTTCCAGCAACGCATGGAAGGTTTCCATGACCTTGTCGTACTCGTCGCGGCGGGTGATCTGGTGGAAGCGTTCCTTATCGAGCGTATCCAGGCTCAGGTTGATGGAACTGATGCCCAGCCGCTTCAATTCCGGAATAAGTGGCGCTGTGAGCGTGCCGTTGGTGGTGATGTTCACCTTTTTCAGGCCTTTGATCCGGCAAAGCGCCCGCAGGAAATCCATCATGTCGCGCCGCACGAAGGGCTCGCCCCCGGTGATGCGCAGTTTGTCGATGCCCATCCCTGTCAGCAGGCGCATCAGGCGGAGCATTTCCTCGTAGGACAGCAGTTCTTCCCTGGGCACGTACTTGATGCCTTCCTCCGGCATGCAGTAGAAACAGCGCAGGTTGCAGCGGTCGGTCACCGCCAGCCGCACGTAGTTGACCTGGCGGCCGTGGTTGTCATATAGTTTATGGTTTGGCATAACCCTGTTTACTCGGTCAGGATGATCCAGGCTGGCTTTCCGGGGAATTGAGGCAGCTAAAATATGAAAGTTTGTTCATATTATGGGCAGCTGGCCTTATTTTTCCGATAAAAGGCCTGCTTTTTGCCCGAAACTCCTGCCATTCACAACGGGTGAAAACGGAAATGGTTGTAAAATGAAGCGGCTGGAGTCATTTTATCGCTACATATACTCCGCGGCCATACTGCTGGACAAAATGGTTTTGGACACAGAGCGCACTGAAGTCCAACACAGAGGTACGCAAAACATTTCCGTTGACAATCAAGCCTCTGTGTGGCTCTGTGTCTTCCCTGCCTGCAAGGCCGCGCCTCGCGGCAGGCAGGTCGGCGTACTCTGCGTCCAAAAAATGTCCAGCAGTATGGGGGTAGCCCCTACGCCAACTCCGCCAGCTCCATCCACCGCCCTTCCTTTTCTTCCAACTCTTCGTTCACCGCCGCCAACTCCTTCGACAGCTCGGTGATCTTTTCCGGGGTCAAACCTGTGGCGTTGAATTGCTCCGTGATCTGCCCCTTGCGCTCCTCCAGTTGAAGGATTTGTTTTTCCAGGCGTTTCAGTTCCTTGCGTTCCTCCTGGCTCAGGCCGCCGGCCTTTTGTTGCTGCTGCCGCTGCTGTGCCTGCTGCTGCTCGCGTTCCTTTTGCTGTTCGGCCCGTTCCTCCCGGCGCTGTTCCCGCTCGCGTTCTTTCTGGATTTCGCGGTAGTCGGAGTAGGCGCCGTTGAAGTCGCGGATGCGGCCCTCGCCCTCGAAGACGAAGAGGTGTTCGACGATCTTGTCCATGAAGTAGCGGTCGTGGGTGACGATGAGGACGCAGCCGGGGAAGTCCATCAGGAAGTCTTCCAGTACGTTGAGGGTGATGATGTCGAGGTCGTTGGTGGGCTCGTCGAGGATGAGGAAGTTGGGGTTGCGCATCAGGATGCAGAGCAGGTGGAGCCGCCGGCGCTCCCCCCCGCTGAGCTTGGAGACGTACACCTGCTGCTGTTTGCGGCTGAACAGGAAGCGCTCCAGCAACTGGGGCGCCGTCAGTTTCTGGCCCTTTTCCAGGGGGATGTATTCGGCGATGTCCTGCACCACGTCGATGACGCGCTTGTCTTCCTTCAGTTGCATGCCATCCTGAGTGTAGTAGCCGAAGGCTGTATTGTCTCCAATGACGACCTTGCCGCCGTCCGGGCGAACCTCCTGGGTGAGGATTTTCAGGAAAGTGGTTTTGCCCACGCCGTTCGGGCCGACGATGCCTACCCGCTCTTTCTTGCGGAACTTATAGGAGAAGCCCTCGACTATCTTCTTGTCGCCATAACTTTTGCTGATATTGTGAGCTTCCAGGATTTTTTTGCCCAGGCGCTGCCCTTTGATGTCGATCTGGACCTCGCTGTTTTCCCGTTTTTCGGATACCTTTTCCTTCAGTTCCTCGAAAGCATCTACCCGGGCCTTAGCCTTGGTGCCGCGGGCTTTGGGCATTCGCCTGACCCATTCCAGTTCTTTATTGAAGAGTTTTTTGCTTTTTTCCAGCTCGGCGCCCTCCGTTTCATGGCGGGTAGCCCTCTTGTACAGGAAGTCGGAATAATTGCCGGAGTATTTATAGAGCTGCCCGTTTTCCAGTTCGATAATGGTATCGCAGACGCGCTCCAGGAAGTAGCGGTCGTGGGTGACCATGAGCAGGGTGAGCCCGGGCTGCTGCAGGTATTCCTCCAGCCATTCGATCATGTCGAGGTCGAGGTGGTTGGTGGGCTCGTCGAGGATGAGGAAGTCCGGCTCTTCGATAACCAGCTTGGCGAGGGCGAGGCGTTTTTTCTGCCCGCCGGAGAGGATGCGGACGGGTTCGTTGAGCCCGGTGATGCCCAGCTTGTCCAGAATCTCACGGATGCGGGCCTCGAAGTCCCAGGCCTTGAGGTCGTCCATCTCGGTGATGGCCTTCTGGAGGTTGTCGGCGCGGTCCGGGAAAAGCATGGCGAATTCGTACCGCCGGATCGCCTGTATGATCTTGTTGTCCGAATCGAGGACGGCTTCCAGGATGGTGTGTTCTTCCAGGAAGTCCGGCTCTTGTTCCAGGTAGCCGATGCGTACGTCGCGGTAGGCTTTTACTTCGGCCGTTTCCCCTTCCGGGGCTTCCTGCCCGGCGATGACGCGCAGCAGCGTGGTCTTGCCGGCGCCGTTCTTAGCCACGAGGGCCACCTTATTCCCCTTGCTGATCTGTAGGGAGATATTCTGAAAGAGGACCTTTTCGCCGTAGGTCTTCGTCACGTTTTCTAATGAAAGGTAGTTCACTGCTGTCAGCTTTCTTATTAGTGAGTAACACCGCGATTCGCGTAAAGGCTACGCAATTTATGGCATTTTTTACAACTATTTACCTCTAACCGGGCGCCACCCCAAACGATCAGGGCCTGTGGGACTGGACGTTGCGTTCCTCTCTGGAAAAGCTTATACCTACCAGGAAGACGGTTTTAGGCATGTTTTTATAAGCAGCGGCATACTCTCTGTCCTTGATCTGCTGAATGGCGTTTTCAGCGGGTTCATCTAATTTGAATTCCATGAGGTAGAGGAAATCGTCCGTTTCCGCCAACAGGTCTAACCGCCCTTTGTGTTTGGTGATTTCGGTTTGGACGTATAGCCCCATGAAAGCGGTGGCTAAATAGATGATGGTATGAAAATAACCTTCCCAGGCTTTAAAGGAATCTTCAGGAGTCGATTGTTTTTTGGGTGCCAGGTGATAGGAAATATCGGAAAGCAGGACTTTGAGTTGGCTGACAAACAGTTCGACGTCGCCTTCTTCCAGGCCTTTTTCCATTTTAAGCAGGGCATTGCCGACAACGGAAGCCGGTTGATAAGAGAAAGCTTCCAGCAGATTATGCATGAAAGATTTTCGGACTTCGACATTGGGATAGCCCAAAGAGTAATTTGTTTCATAGCGCTTGCGCCGGGTACCCTTAATAGTCAGATAACCCGTTTGAAAAAGCAAGCCGCTCATTTCGAGTTCCTCTAGGGAAAACTTGTCGAAAAAGGTTTCAGGCACTTCTTTGTTTTCCAGCTCCGTCGGGTCGATGTGCCGGTCCCGGATGGTTTTGGCCAGGAAGGTGGGCGTGCCGGTAGCAAACCAGAAGTTGCCGAATTTATTCTGGCTAAAGAAGCTCAGCAATGAAAAAGGGTTGTACAAAACTGCAATACGGGATAATCCGGCCAGTCGTAGTCTGTTTTTTCATGAATGTACAGGTCCTTGAACAAATCACGGTCGCCGCTAAAGATATGTTTTAACGTAGAAACCAACAGGGATTTGCCGAACCGGCGGGGGCGGGAGAGAAAATAAAGCTTGCCCTGCTTTAGCAATTCGTAAATCTGCCTCGTTTTATCTACATAGAGATAACCGTCTTTTATAATTTCCCGGAAATTCTGCAAGCCTGTCGGTAGCTTTTTTATGGCGCAAAGATAAGGAAAGGTTCTTTATCCTACAGTGCCCGCCCAACCCAAAACGAGCCATGCCGGAAACCCCGTCCGGCATGGCTCGTTTTAACTCCTTGCGAAACTCCTTAGTTCAACGCAATCAAATCATGCATAATATTCAGCGTCTCCTTGATGTAAACATCCTTGGTAACAGACTTGACCCAGTCGTCATTCCGCGCCGTGCGCGATTCGTCCGACTCGATATGCGGCAGGTCCACTTTCAGGTTGGAAACGCCGTGGTTGACCTCCGCGTCGAACAGGCCGTCGAATTGCCTGGCTTCTTTTTCCCGTTCTTTGACCAATGAGCGGTATGCGGACAGCTGAAGCGGATATTCCGAAAAATCCTGCTGGTCCTTCAGGCGGCGGGCGTTGGCCAGCACCTTCTGGAAGGTGGTGTCCTGAGCTACGCGCTCTTCGCTGCGCCGGCGTAGTTCATCCATGTTCCTGACGTGCATCACGCCCTGGCTGTATTCCGCCGGGTCGATCTCCGTCCATTCCATGGCGTACTCGCGGTCCCGTTCGCCGGTTTCGATGAAGTGGAAGTTATCCGGCAGGACGATGTCGGGCTCGACCCCTTTCAGCTGGTTGGAGCCGCCGTTGATGCGGAAGAATTTTGAGATGGTCAGCTTGATCTCGCCCAGCGGCTTGATTTCGTTGTATCCGCTGATGGTGCGGTCCAGGTCGAGGAATTGCTGGACGGTGCCCTTCCCATAGGTGGACTTGCTGCCCACGATGACCGCCCGGTTGTAATCCTGCAGGGCGGCGGCAAGGATTTCGGAAGCGGAGGCGCTGTAAGTGTTGACCATGACGATGAGCGGGCCGTCATACTGTACGCGCGGGTCGACATCCCGGAGTACCTCCGGCTCCCGCCAGCGGCTTTTCACCTGTACCACCGGCCCTTTCTCGATGAAGAAGCCGGTCATTTTCTGGACGTCGCGCAGGGATCCTCCGCCGTTATAGCGCAGGTCGAGAATGATGCCGTCGACCTTTTCGGCCTTGAGTTTTTTGAGTTCTTCCTCTATGTCCCGGGCGCTGGATTGACCGTCCCGGTTCTGAAAATCGGCGTAGAAGCTCGGCAGGTTGATGTAGCCGATCCTTTCTCCTTTTTCGGACCCCTCCAGGATGAGGGACTTGGCGAATTGCTCTTCGAGGATGACGATGTCCCGCTCGATGGTAATGTTCTTAACTGTGCCGTCGATCTTTTTGATGGTCAGGGTGACATTCGTGCCCTTCTTGCCCCGGATCAG
Source organism: Phaeodactylibacter sp. (assembly GCA_024102975.1). Classification (GTDB taxonomy): domain Bacteria; phylum Bacteroidota; class Bacteroidia; order Chitinophagales; family Saprospiraceae; genus JACJXW01. The sequence goes on from JAGFJD010000139.1 coordinate 11,013, forward strand.
CTGCACCACGTCATTGATCTGCATCCCGGTGATGTCGATGGGGTCTTCTTCGTCCTCCTGCTTGACCTTCAGGATGATGTCGTCTTCCTCCAGTTCTTTCTGTTTCCAGGCCGGCCCGCCCACTACGATGCGGACCACCTTGGTAAAGTCCTTCTCGGTGCGCAGGCTGGCGCCGATGCCTTCCAGCCGCCCGGAGAACTGGATGTTGAAGTTTTCTTTGTCGATGGGCTGGTAGTATTCGGAATGGGGGTCGAAGATGTGGGTGATGGCGTTGAAGTATCCGCTGAGGTAATCCTCGCGCTTCATCTTTTCGATGCGGTTGAACCAGTCGTCGTAGTATTCCAGCACTTCCTTCCGGGCTTCTTGCTCCAACTCTTCGAAGCTGCGTTGTTCTTCCTCTTCTCCTTTTTCTTCCTGCTCCTCCAGCATTCGTTCCAGGCGCTGGATGGTTTCATATTTGGCGTACCGGCGCCAGAATTCGCGCAGCTCCGCTTCGTCCTTGGCGAAGTGGCGCTTTTCGCCGTCGAGCTCGATGGTTTCTTCAACATCGTAGTCAAACGGCTGGGCCAGGGCTTCCCGGTAGAATGCCTGGGCCCGCTCAAAGCCGGCTTTGCGGATTTCCTGCGACAGGTTGAAGAATTGGAAGGAACTGGCGTTGATCTCGTCGTCCAGCTTCGATTTGAACAGTTCCAGCCGGGCGACGTCCTCCTGGGTCAGAAACCGGCGGCTGCCGTCGATCTGGTCGAGGTAGAAATCATAAACATCCCGGGAAAAATCGTCGTCAATGGCCTTGGGCCGGAAATGGAGCTGGTTGAATCCGCTGATGATGCTTTGCATCAATACAGCTTCCTTTTCCCCATCGTCCACCTGTGGGTAGATGGCGGCGGCCAAAATCGCAACGGCTATTATGGAAAAAAAGATCGGTCTTCTGAATTTCATAAAAAATGACATTTTAAACGCTGTCTAAGTGTGGAACAAGCTTGAAAGCCCTGTAGTCGGCCTGTGCGGCCAAAGTTAAAACAGCTTCCCAGCAAAAAATATTCGATAAATATACTTTTTTATAACAAAAATGTTGACCGCTGCTTTCATTTCCCTTCCTTTTTAACGAATCGGTAACAGCATTGAGTGTGTTGAGAAAAAAGCGCCCCGACCAGGAGGAACCCGGGCGGGGCGCTTTTTTCTGCGAAACCACAGGGAATCAAAGTGAATTATTTTTGGAGCAGTCCAGTAATAGCGTTCACTACGTCAGGCTGCCTTATCATCCGGCCTGCCCCAACTTCCTTCCCGTATATTTCCATGCATCTCCATCGTATCTCCATGCATCTCCATGTATCTCCTTACCCTACAACAGCGGGGCGATCACCAGCGCCACGACCGACATCAGCTTGAGCAGGATGTTGAGCGACGGGCCGGAGGTGTCCTTGAATGGGTCGCCTACGGTGTCGCCTACGACGGCGGCTTTGTGCGGGTCGGAGCCTTTGTAATACATTTGGCCATCGATTTCGACGCCGGCTTCGAACATCTTTTTGGCGTTATCCCAGGCGCCGCCGGCATTTGACTGGAAGATGGCCATCAGCACGCCGGAAACGGTAACGCCGGCCAGCAGGCCGCCCAGCATCTCGGCACCGCCGAGGAAGCCGATGAGTACCGGAGCGCCGACGGCCAGGATGCCGGGCAGGACCATTTCCCGGATAGCTGCCCGGGTTGAGATTTCCACGCACTTGCCATATTCGGCTTTGCCGTCAGCTTCGTCAAAGATTTTGCGGTCCGCATCGCTCCAATCCTTTAGTTCCTTGCCATCGTTGCGGCGCATGGCATCGAGGGCAGCCTTGAGGGCGGGGATATCGGAAAACTGGCGGCGAACCTCCTTGATCATCGACATGGCAGCGCGCCCTACCGCCTGCATAGCCAGGGCAGAGAACAAGAGCGGCAACATGGCGCCGAGGAAAAGTCCTGCCATTACTGTAGGCTTGGATACATCGATGGAAGTGATCTGGGCTGTAGTCATGAAAGCGCCGAACAGCGCCAGGGCCGTAAGCGCTGCCGAGCCGATGGCAAAGCCTTTGCCGATAGCGGCGGTAGTGTTGCCTACGGCATCCAGCTTATCCGTCCGGGCGCGCACTTCTTTGGGCAGTTCGCCCATCTCGGCAATGCCGCCGGCATTGTCGGAAATCGGCCCGTAGGCGTCGACAGCCAGTTGGATTCCCGTATTGGAAAGCATGCCGACGGCAGCAATGGCAATACCATAAAGGCCTCCAAAATAGAAGGCGCCCATGATGGAAGCGGCAATTATAATGATGGGTATGGCTGTTGAGATCATGCCCATGCCCAGTCCGGCGATGATGTTGGTTGCCACTCCGGTACCCGATTGCCTGACAATGGTGCGCACCGGCAGGGTGCCTGTACCCGTAAAGAACTCCGTGACAATGCCAATGAGCAAGCCGGCAACCAGGCCTATGATGGTGGCGAAAAAGATGCCGAGGGCCGTCATCTCGCGAACAGTCGGCGCGCCGGCAGCATCGCGGTAGAGCTGGTCTTCAAACGTCCACTGCCCCGGCAACATCCAGGTAATAATGAAATAAGACAGGATGATCATGACAATGGAAGAACCGAACTCGCCAATATTCAGGGCTTTTTGAGGGTTGCCGCCCTCTTTTACCCGCACGAAGAAGGTGCCGCCGATAGAAGTGATGATGCCAACGCCTGCCAGCACCAGAGGAAGCAGCACCGCGTTGAGGCCGCCGAATTCGTTTCCTTCTTCAAATCCGGCAATGCCGATAAAGGCGGCGCCCAGAACCATAGTGCCAATGATAGAACCTACATAGGATTCGAAGAGGTCGGCACCCATGCCGGCAACGTCGCCTACATTATCGCCCACGTTATCGGCAATAGTGGCCGGGTTCAGGGGATGGTCTTCCGGGATGCCGGCTTCCACTTTGCCAACAAGGTCAGCGCCTACATCGGCAGCCTTAGTGTAAATGCCCCCGCCTACCCGGGCAAAAAGCGCGATGGAAGAAGCTCCGAAGGAGAAACCGGTGATCACCGTTATTACTTTTGCGATATCCCAGCCCATGTTGGTATAAACAAGGAAAAGCGCCCCCAGGCCCAGCACGCCGAGGCCGACTACGCCAAGCCCCATCACCGAACCGCCGGCAAAGGCTACTTCCAGGGCTGCTCCCAGGCTATTCCGGGCAGCATGAGTAGTGCGCACGTTAGCCTTGGTGGCTACCCGCATGCCGATATACCCAGCCAGGCCGGAACAAATCGCCCCGGTGATAAAAGATAGCGCGATAAGGGGGGACGACCCTTCCTCCACACTGCCGCTGATGCCGAGCAGGATAGCTACTGCGAGAACAAAAACCGCAAGGACGCGGTATTCAGCTTTCAGAAAGGCCATGGCGCCATCAGAAATATTTTCGGCGATCCTGGCCATGCGTTCAGTGCCTACCTCTTTTTTCGTTACCCAGGAAGTGCGCCAGAAAGTGTACAGGAGCGCCAGCACACCGAAAACGGGAATTGCATAAGTAATTGTTTGACCCATGATTTTTTTCGTTTATTAAATAGTTGATACGTTATAGCAAAGGCTTCACCAACAGCGTAGTGAAGCCCTCGCCGGCTTGGTCTTTTCGTCAGGGCTGCAAAGCTAAGGCAAATTTGCTTTTTGTCCAACTAACTGTATTACAGAGTTGTGACGAAGACGCAATAGTATATAAAAAACTATATATTTAGGCAAAAAGCCGCTTTATCTTGTACGGTGCCTTTTTTTCAGGGTTGCAACCCGCCCCGTTTATTCCCCCTCACTCCCTCACCCACTCCACCTTCTCCTCCACCGGCCCGCGTTTGCCCGGAACGGCGGGCATGTCGTGATAGCCCATGTAGAACAACCCCAGGCAACGCTCGCCCGCTTTCAGGCCCAGGAATTCCTCCGCCTCCAGGATAGACTGCGGTGAACTCCAGTAACAGCCGATGCCGTAGGCCGTGCAGCTGAGCCATATATTCTGCGCGGCGCAGGCAACTGCGGCGAGTTCTTCCCATTCGGGCACGCGCTCCTCCGGGTCGCGCTGCATGCAGATGGCAATGACGCAGGAAGAGCGCTGCGGGTTGTTCAGCGCTTTGTTGTATTTCCTTTCCAGAAACTTGTCGGCGGGCGTGTTTGCCTTGTACCAGCCGGCCAGATACTGGCCCAGCCGCTCCCGTGCCTTGCCGCGGAAGACCTTGAAGCGCCAGGGTTCCGTCAGCTTGTGGGTGGGCGCCCAGTTGGCGTTCTCGAGAATCTCCCCGATGATGTCGTCCGGTATGGGTTCATCGGTATAGGTGTTGGGAAAAATGGCCCGGCGGCGCCGGATCAGCTCACTGGCTTGTTCTGCAGTAACGGGCATAACTTTTTGCGGCAAAAATAGGAGGCCGGGGCTTCTTTACCAACCCCTGACGCGGCTTTCCGCAACAATTTGTAATCCGGGGATACAATGGGGAAAGTTATTTTTCATTTATTTCAAAAAATATTGAAAATTTTGAACAGATACGCTATCTTTGCAATGTCTGCGCCAATGAAGAATACCCCCGGAGGATAGGCGGGCAGGGAATGAAGGAAAAATTTTAAAACCAATGAACCATGAGTAATTTTCTTTTGAAAGCCGATTCAACCATTCAGGGGTTGTTGCTATTAGCCATCTTCATTCTGGCACCTACGATTTTTGTTCCTCCGCTGCTCATGATCCCGCTGGGAGGCTGGCAGGTGTCCAGTGCCCTGATCAAGGGTTTAGCCTGGCGCAGCCGGCTTCACCTCACCTATTTCGGGCTGGCGGCACTCTACTGCCTGGCGCTGTGGGCCGGCTTCTCCGGGTTTGTGGAAATCAACCTGCCGCCCGGAAAGCTGGCGGATTTTCTGCACAACGGCGCCTGGGCGCTCTTTTTCGTGCTGGTGATCCCGTTCGCTGCAGCCGTCATATACTGGAAGATATCCGTCGGCGACAACACCCACTACGAAGAAAAACTGGTATAGCTATGGTCAACCGAATGAGGATGAAAAAGGATTTGGCCGGCCAGGCAGTGATTATTGCTGCCCTGGCTGCCGCCGGGCTGTGCCGCTTTCCAGGCTGGGTGCCGGTTGCCCTGGCAGTGGCGCTGGGCCTGTGGCAGGGTGCCAGCGCGCTGCAACTGGTTCTGGCTTATGACTATCAGGAGCGGTATCCCTTCCTGTGTTTTTTCCTGGGCATGGTGCTGGCATTGCCTCCGGGCATCTGGTGGATAGGAGACTGGCTTGTGGTACCCGCCGCTTTGGGCCTGGCAGCCTATTTCGCCGTCACTGCCCGGGATACGCTGTACGTCCTGCAAAGGCCTCGTTCATTCTGGGATCTTT
>JAGFJD010000395.1 GCA_024102975.1 Phaeodactylibacter sp.
GAGTCCAACACAGAGATACGCAAAGTTTTCCGTTGATAATCAAGCCTCTGTGTGGCTCTGTGTCTTCCCTGCCTGCAAGGCCGCGCCTCGCGGCAGGCAGGTCGGCGTACTCTGTGTCCAAAAAATGTCCAGCAGTATGCTAACTTTACAGCGCCTTCGCTGCATGAACTCCGACTTCAGGTCGTTGCAGGGTATCCTGCTTAGTGCAAGCGCGGGCATTTTTTATTTCAGCATAAGGGAACGAGTTTTTCTTTGCTGACTATATAAGCAAAGTTTTGATTAACAGTGGCTTCCAATTTGGTAATCGCCGACATTCCCCTTGTTTTTCCCTGTCCAATCATACCAACCAATACCGTATGGACAGGAAGTAATTTCAAAGACGTTTCCTCCAGTGCTTTCTCAGTAATAAACTCGTCTGCAAACTCTATTTCAATATCATTTACTTTCCCAGTCGGCAACCAAGGTATTTGGCCATTTTCCCAATATTCCTTGTTTTTTCGACTAGGAGTTGTGCCATTTCCCACAGTTGCCACATCAGCAATTTTCACCACCTCCCACTCCACCGGCAGCCACCACAGGGGTGTTTTTTTGTAGCCCGCCTTCGATAAATCTACGGCGGGCAGGGCCGCCTTCGCCGAGGCTTCGGCGGACAAGCCCGCTTTAGATGAATCTTTGAGGGACTGCGCCCTCTGCTCCGGGGTTTCAGAGGAGGCGTTTTGGGGCATATTTTCGGTATCTTTTTTCAATGCCATAGCGGTTCGTTTTTCCAGTTGTTGGGGAAGCCCATTGCTTTGATGTTTGGGTTGGGATAGCTATAGAGCGGGTATAGCATAGCCTGAAAATAGAAGACTCGCCCTGGTACGCTGACCTGACGGGAAGCGTGGCGAGTTCTGTTGGTATATTAATTTAAAGTTTTCGGAATATCAATCGGAAAAATAAATTCATAAAATGGCCTGTATTCCTCCCCTCCTGCGGCTGCCGCGGCCCTGTTCAGCATAGTCAGCGGATTAGTTACCTTCTCCTTTTGGATATGAGCAATTTCCATTCTTTGAGGATCATTTTGTGCAGTTCCCGGATGAACTGCTCGGTCAGCGGATAGTCGCCTTTTACCACATCCAAAAGCCATTTCAGCGCTTCGTTGTGGCCCACCACCTCAAAATGGTGGCGCAGGGGTTTCCCATCAGCCGTCAGGCCGTGGAGGATCAGCAGTTTGGTTTCTCCGTACGTCAGGGAGTTGCCCTCGATGCTGTTGGAATGGTAGTTCCACCACAAGCGAAACTGCTGCCAGATCCTGGCTTCCTGGGTTTCGTCCAGGGGGCGTAGCTGGTCGAGTTCCGCCTTCAGGGCGTCGGCTTGCTGGATGAGTTCGGGTATGGCCATAGGCTAATTTACGATTTACGGCGAACTGTCAAGGATTTCCTGGCAGTTGGTTGCGATTTTGATTTTCCAATACATTTGGAATGACCGCGAGCGCCTATGAGACGCGATGCGGGCCAACTTGCAGGCCTCTCTCCGGCTGCCGCAGCCACAACGTAAGGCATGTAGACTTGCGGAAGCCGCCAAAAATATTGAGTTACGCCAGTCTGGAGACTGGCCAGTTATTACGCATCGAGACACAGTCTCTCGCGAACGAAACGCAATTTATATTGTGTTCTGGTACTTAACCTTCCAATAGCAGGATACCGAACCGTTGCAGTTTTTGCAACAGTTGCTCCACTTTAATTATGGCAAATTCGCTATAATTAAAGTGGAGGTTTTGTTGTTCTATCGAACTACTGAACAGTTCTCACTTCAACCCCAATTCCTCCAAATACCTGTCCATCTCCTCCTGCACCTCCCCCAACTCCGCCTCTATCGCCTCAATCCGCTCCTGCACCGCCTGCAGGTCCACCTCGGGCTCCTCCTCGAAGGTATCCACGTAGCGGGGGATGTTCAGGTTAAAGTCGTTCTCCCTCACCTCTTCGAAGGTGGCCACGTAAGAGAATTTATCCTCCACTACGCCGGGGGACAGTTGGCCTTCATTGAACCGGCGGTAGGTGGCAACGACCGCTTCGATGTCTTTTTCCCGGAGCTTGTTCTGGTTCTTTCCCGGCTCGTAACGCTCGCTGGCGTCGATGAAAAGGACGTCGCGGTTATCGCCTTTCCCTTTATTGAAAACGAAGATGGCCGCCGGAATGCCAGTGTCGAAGAAGAGGTTGGCCGGCAGGCCGATCGCCGCCTCCAGCAGGTTCTCCTCGATGGTTTTCTGCCGGATCCGGCCCTCTGAGCTGCCCCGGAAGAGGACGCCGTGGGGCACCACCACGCCCACCTTGCCCTTGCCGCCTCATTAACCTTTTTTAACCTAACTGCAAGGTCCCTTAACCTACCTCCCCCTCCCCGCCCCCTACCTTTGCCCTAAAACCGCCCGACAATGCATTCACTAAGAAATCACCTGACGTTTTTTTCCCTGTTGATCGCCCTTTTTTCTTTTTCCAATGCCCCCCTGCAAGCCCAGGGCAGCTCCGTCACCGGCCAGGTGCTGAGCGAAACGGGCGAGCCCCTCCCCTCTGCCACCATCATGCTGCTGCGGGCGCAGGACTCCATCCTGCAGCAATTCGCCCTGGCCGACGCCCGGGGGCAATTCGCCATCAAAGGCGCCAAACCCGGACAATACCTCCTGCAGGCCGCCTTCCTCGGTTACGAAAACCACAGCCAGCCGGTGGAAATACCGGCCGGGCAGCCGTCCATCGACGTCGGCGCCATCGCCATGCAGCCCCGCGCCGAGCTGCTCGGCGAGGTCGTCGTCAAGGAAGAGCGCATCCCCCTGGCCATCCGCAAGGATACCATCGAATTCGACGCCGAAGCGTTCAAAACCCAGCCCAACGCCGTGGTGGAAGACCTGCTCAAAAAGCTGCCCGGCGTAGAAGTGGGCCGCGACGGCAGCATCCGCGCCATGGGCGAGAACGTGGAACGGGTGACCGTCGACGGCAAGGAGTTCTTCGGCAAGGATCCCAGGCTGGCCACCCAAAACCTGCCCGCCGACGCCATCGACAAGGTGCAGGTGTTCGACAAAAAATCGGACCGGGCGGAATTCTCGGGCATCGACGACGGCCAGCGCGAGAAAACCATCAACCTGGCCCTGAAGGAAGACAAAAAGAAAGGCTACTTCGGCCGCCTCAACGCCGGCTACGGCGACCAGGGCCGCTACAAAGGCAAGGGCAACCTCAACCGCTTCTCGCCCATGGAGCAGCTCTCGATCCTGGGCCTGGCCAACAACGTCAACGAGCCCGGCTTTTCCCTCGACGACTACATCGACTTCATGGGCGGCCTCCAGGGCCTGATGCGGGGCGGGGGCGGGGGCGGCAGCGTGCGCATCGAGATCAACCCGGAAGAGATGGGCCTGCCGCTCAACATCGGCGGCAACAGCGGCATCGCCGGCGCCCAGGCGGGGGGCGTCAATTACAACCGGGATTTTTCGGACAATACCGCCCTGAACAGCAGCCTGCTCTTTAACCGATTCGACAACAACCTCACCCGCAGCCTGCGCCGGGAGAGCTTCCTGGAAAGCGGCGCCTTCGTCACCGAAGAAGAAAGCCGCCAGCGCACCCTCAACCACAACCAGCGCCTCAACCTGCGCCTCGACCACGATATCGACTCCACCCAGGCCGTCCGCTTCCGCGCCGGCGGCGCTTACAACACCACCAGGCTGGAAACCAGCAGCTTCACGGAAAACATCAGCTCCGGCCGGCTCAGCAGCAGCAGCGACCGGTTTAACCGGGCCGATGGCCGCCAGGCCAACTTCGACGCCAGCCTCCTCTACCGCAAGCGCCTGGGGGGCCCGGGCAGGGTGTTCACCGCCGACGCCAGCTTCGGCATGCGGGATTTGCGGCAGGGCCGTCAGGTGGATGCCGTCAACCGGTTCGAAAGCGCTTCGGATACGCTGCTTCAGGAGCAATCCCGCGACGATGAATCCAATTCCCTCGGCGCCCAGCTGTCCTACTCCGAGCCCCTGGGCAAGCGCAGCTACCTGGAGTGGCGCTACGCCTTCCAGCGCAACCGGTCGGATTTCCGACAAGAGGCCTACGACATCAGCGACGGCCAGCCCGTCTTCAACCCGGCACTCAGCAACGCCTTCGGCAGCGATTATACCTATCACCGCCTCCAGAGTGGCTTCCGGGCCAACGGCAGGAAACAGTCGATAGGGGCCAGCCTGGCCCTGCAGCACGCTACGCTCAACGGCGAGCTGGTCGGCCCCGACACGGCCATCCGCCAGGAATTCCGGAACCTGCTGCCCGCCCTGCGCTGGCAGTACGAATTCAACCAGTCGCAGCGCCTGGAACTCGACTACGCCACCTTCGTGCGCGAACCCGGCGTACAGCAGCTGCAGCCCATCACCGACAACAGCGACCCCTTCAACATCTACACCGGCAACCCCAGCCTGCGGCCGGAGTACGCCAACGAGCTGAGCCTGCGCTACTTTACCTTCAACGGCGCCCTGCTGTCCAACTTCTTCAATACCCTATCCTTCAACTACACCGACAACCCCATCAGCCAGGCCTTTGATATCGACGGCGACCTCGTCCGCACCACCCAGCCCATCAACGCCCCCTACGCCTGGCGCCTGCGCAACAGCGCCAACTACAGCACGCCCATCCGCCCGTTGAAGAGCCGGATAAATATAGAAGCCGCCCTCACCTACAACCGCAGCTTCAACGAGATCAACGGCCGCCAAAACCGGACGGACCAGCGCATGGCCTCCACCGATGTAAGGCTGGAGAACCGCTTCAAGGAAAAGTTCGACCTGGCCGGCGGCCTGCGCCTGGAATACACCCAGGCCCGCTACTCCATCCAGGAGGGGCTCAACCAGGACGTGTTCAACCCCACTTACTACGCCAGCCTGCAGCTCAACCTGCCGCTGGGCTTCACCCTCTACAACAGCCTCGACTACGACGTCTTCCGGGGGCGCACCAGCGGTTTCAACCAAACCATCGCCCGCTGGAACGGGTATCTTGCCAAATCGTTGCTGGAGAACAAAGCCGAGATCCGCTTTTCAGCCTACGACCTGCTCAACCAGAACCAGGGCATCCGCCGCCGGGCGGAGTTCAACTACGTGGAGGACGAGCGGGTGAACGTGCTGGCGCGGTATTTTCTGGTGAGCTTCACGTATTCGGTGAATGGGTTGGGGGGGGATAAGGTTATTCGTTGATTCGTTGATTGGTTGATTGGTTGATTGGTTGGCCAGAACAATTGATGGCTATTCCAAAAAACAAAATTGGATAAAAAGCCGTAATTTTATGAGGAAGCACGATGCAAAACAATCGTGGAATGGATAAACTAGCGAAATACGAAAAAGCTATCCTGGCCTTTCTGGAAGAATATGCTGCCTATTTTTCAAACGACCCCTCTGGCATTGAAACTTACATCATAGCTGATACAGAACGAAATCACTACCAGATTGTCCGCACCGGCTGGCATGAAGGGAGGTTTTTTCACTATGTGTTATTCCACATCCTCCTCAAGAATGGGAAAGTTTGGTTGCAACAGAACAATACCGAAGACCTTATTGGGGATGACCTGGTCGCCCATGGCATCCCAAAAAGCGATATCGTCCTGGGTTTTCAGCCAGAAGAAATACGGCCGGCGACGGGTTTCGCCGTAAATTAACGTGAGGTTTGAGGTTTCAATCTGCCGGACTGAACACTGAACTTTGCTGAAGGCAAGGGGAGGCCTGGATAAAGCCTGGCAAGTTCCTCAAAAAGCAAAGGAACCTGCCAGGATAAATACACTTTCACTGCCGGATGATCCGTATCCCCGTCCTGCCGCTGCCGCCCATCTCCCGCATGCGCTCTTCCACCATCTGGTCGTAGTCGGCCTTGTCGATTTTTTTGCCTTCAGTCGGAACCTCGATAACCGGCGCCTCGCCCTGCAGGTCCACCTGAATGGCCTCGTACAGCTGCCGGCCGTTGTCCACGTCTACCATCAGGATGGCGCCGGGCAGGCCGCAGAACGCACCCGGGCCGATGGGCACGGGGATGGAAGGGGCAAACCAGGCCGCCACCTCGGCGCCCTCCTCGTTGGTGAAAGTTGCCTTTTGGCAGACATCTCCCCCGATGGATTTTTGTTCCGGCATTATTTTCCACTCCCGGCTCTCCATCTCCGTATCGATAAGGAACTTCTTGCCCATAAAGTCGCGCACTTCCACCTGCCGGTTGTCCGGGTAGTGGCGGTACAGGGCGTTGGACCCGCGCTGGATGCGAATGTTGATCTGCGCGCCGCCTTCTTCGCGGTTGATCTCGCTTTCGTCCTCTTCCATCGCCTTGTAGAGCGAAGCTTCGCCATCGTACAGCAGGACGGCTTTGGACGATTGCCATTCCGGTATCATGGCTTTGTGTTCCTCCTGATCCGGCCCCAGGCCGCGGTGCAGGTTGACCTTTTCCTGGTAGACGATCCTGCCCGCCGGCTGCGCGAGGGCCAGCAGGGGCAGCGCCAGGGCGATAAACAATAACAGCTTTTTCATGATGATTGATTTTTTTTATGATCAATTAGGTACTCTTTTGCCACGAAAACACTAATGCACGAAACTTTTACCCGGCCGTATGGAAGGGCCCACAAAAGCTTTGTGCGGATTTAGAGCTTTGGTGCTTTAGTGGCAAGAACTACAGTCCTTACCCCTGCAAAGAAAGGCGGAAACGGCTCCCCATCAGGTTAATTACCCTTGATCTAAGGTTAATTAAGGTTAATGAACCATGCATGGTACTTTCGATACGGTTAACTTTACACCAGAAAACCGAGATAATGCATCACCGCCTTGCCTTTCCCCTCATGCTGGCCAGCATCCTGCTGCTGTGCGGCTTCCAGGCGTTCTGGCTGCACCAGAGCTGGCAGGAGCAGTACGAGCTGCTGCACAAGGAAGCCAGCCGGCTCTTTGCCCGGTCGGTGATCGAGGTGCAGGACTCGATCCTGCAGGATTGGGTGGAAACGCAAATGCCCGAACGGCCAGACAGCGTCCATGCCTCTCTGTTGCATCACCAGAGCAATATCATCGAGCACCGGATAGAGGGCCCAGCCCCGGAATCGACCGACAGTGTTCAGGTTGCCGTATTTCAGTATCAGGAAAACATCATCGGACACCGGGGAAAAGAAAAGGGCAGAACCAGGATCATCACGGGCGGGCCGGCAAAGGAAAAAGCGATCCGCATGGGAGATACTCAGTTGCGGCTGGAGATCGACGGCCCCGAAGGAGACGACTGGGCGCCCGGCTTGCTGCAGTCGGTTATCCTTAAGGTGCAATCGCGCGACAGCTCGGGGTTGCTGCCGTTCGAGAAAGTGGACAGCAGCCTGCTCGCGGGCCGTATCGCCGCCGCCTTCAGGGACTCGCTGGAAAAAAACGGCTCCCCCCTACCCTTTTCTATTGTCAATCCGGAACAGGACGGCAGGGAGGAACAGGCAGCCATCGTTACCGCCACTGCCTCGTCCATCCTGCCCTCCAGCCCCGGCTATCAGGCCAGGCTGTCTGATTACCGCCCCTACCTGTTGCGGAAGATCGGCCCGCAAATCCTCTTCTCGCTCCTGCTGGTATCGCTCACCGTCGGCGCCTTCGCCCTGATCTACCGCAACCTGCGCCGGCAGCAGCAACTGGCCGAGATGCGCAGCGGCCTGATCAGCAACATCACCCACGAGCTGAAAACGCCCATCGCGACGGTCAGCGTCGCCATGGAAGCCCTGGAGAACTTCAACGCCCTCAACGACCCGGCCCGCACCCGCGAGTACCTCGACATCTCGCGCAGCGAACTCAACCGCCTGTCCATGCTGGTGGACAAAGTACTGAAAACGGCCGCCTTCGAACAGCAGGGGCTGGAACTGCAGCCCGAAACACTGGACCTCCGGCAACTCGCAGAAGAAACCCTCTCCTACCTGAAGGTCCACTTCGAAAAAACGGGCGCCGAGGTGCAGTTCACCTGCCGGGGAACGGATTTTACCATCGAGGCCGACCGCACCCACCTGGCCAACGTGCTTTACAACCTGATCGACAACGCTCTGAAATACAGCCCGGAAAAACCAAGGATAACCATTGCCCTCCAAAACGGACAGGACAACATACAACTCTCAGTCCAGGACGCCGGCCTGGGCATCCCCCCGGAGTACCAGTCCCGCATCTTCGACAAATTCTTCCGCGTGCCGCAGGGCGATGAACACGATATCAAAGGCTACGGCCTGGGGCTGAGTTACGTGGCCAAAGTGGTCGAAAAACACAAAGGGAAGATCAAGGTGGAGAGTAAACCCGGGGAGGGGAGCCGGTTCATTGTATTTTTGCCAAAAATGTATACGCCTGGAAAATGAACTCAGGGAACATGCAAGACATTAAAATACTCTACGTAGAAGACGAAGTCTACCTCGGCAAGATCGTCAAAGAGAGCCTGGAGAGCCGGGGCTTCCGGGTGCGCATGGAAACCGACGGTATGGCCGCCCTGCCCGCCTTCCGGGAGTTCGAACCGGACATTTGCGTCCTGGACGTCATGCTGCCCAAAAAGGACGGATTTGCCATCGGCAAAGACATCCGCGACCTGGATGAAAGCACCCCCATCATCTACCTCACCGCCAAAAACCAGCCGGAGGATGCGCTCAAAGGCTTCCGCTCCGGCGGCAACGACTACATCCGCAAGCCCTTCAGCATGGAGGAACTCATCGCCCGCATCCGGAACCTCCTGCAGCTGGCCCGGGGCAAGGTGCCTGCCACCAATGGCCAGGCTGACGGCGACGAGATCCATCTGGGCCGATACACCTTCCACCGGCTGCGCTACGAGCTGCGCCTGGGCGAACACGTGCAGAAGCTCTCCCACCGCGAGGCCGAACTGCTCCGCATCCTCGCCGAACACCGGAACAGCACGGTGGAACGCCGGGACATCCTCCGGCGGGTGTGGGGGGATGACTCCTTCTTCAACTCCCGCAACCTGGACGTGTACATCAAGAAGTTGCGGGATTACCTGAAGGAAGATGAATCCGTGGAGATCATAACGTTGAAAGGGGTGGGATACCACTTCGCAGTGGGAGGATGAGTTTTGCTTCGTTCCGGAGGCGCTAATACAGCTCCAGTCCCTCCGTAAAGGGAATCCGGCTGGTTTCCAGCAGGGCCCCGTGCCGGTCCACCAGGTCGATGATCACTTCTTCGAACGTTTCCGATTCGATGCGGTAGAGAAAGCCGCCGGGGTGGAGGACTTTGGCCAGGAAGGTAATATCGGAATTGCTGTGGGAGCGCTCCATATAGTGCAGGACGGGGCGGGGCAACTGGCCGGGATAGAGCCGCACCCTGGTTTCCAGCCATTCGCCGTCTTCGGCAAAGAACGCCTTTTTCAGCCCGCCGTCTTCGTTGAAAGTGGCGACAATGGCTTCTTTCCGGGCTTCCCAGTGTACGTCCAGTTCGTGGACATTGGGAAACCGCTGCTCGAATGCCGTTTTCACCCTTTCGGGTATCCGGTCGTTCGCTTTCGCGGAAAAACTCAGCAAGAGGAACATCAAGAGTGCCATTATTCTCATGTAGGTGTTCTGTTTTACCTTTCAATGTCAATAATTACAAGTGAAAAAGGATAAGGTTGGCAATCCGGGGAGTTTATTGTTGTTTTTCTGCGATTCCCCGGCCCTTACAACAAATTATCCTTCAGCAGCCCCCGCATGCGCCCGGCAAAGGCGGCGGGCGATTCCGTATAGGCCAGCGCGCCCAGTTCACGGGCGTCCTCCAGCAGTTTGCGGGCATGGCCCCGGGCGATGGCCGACAGGATGCGGTGGGTTTCCGCCGGCAGCCGGTCTCCGTAACTTTCCATTTTGTCGATCAGCAGGGCCAGGTCGTGATAATCGCCCAGGTAATCGGCCAGCAGTTTGATCTCTTTTTTGTACGCCCGGAAAACGCGGAGCCAGGCGTGCCGCAGCAGGCGGTAGTGATACCAGAGGTACTTCACCCGTTTGCGCCATTCGTGCATCTCTTCCACGGTGGGATCGTCCAGGGACTTTTGAAACCCCTTATAGCCCCGGGCGTACACCCGTTTCAGGCTGTCGACGGTTTGCTTCAGGCAGTGGTCCCGGACCGGCAACTGAAGCAGCCGGCCGCTTTCTTCCCGGAGCAGCCGGATAGTTTCTTCAACTTGGTCGCCTTCTTTCAGCTCCCGCTCCCGGATAGCCTGCCGCTCTTCTTCGAGCAGGGCGCGCAGGGTATCGAACGCTTCGGCGTTGACCATATTGCCAAATTGTTCCTGAAGCAGGGCGACGGTCTCGATCCGGGAGGTGATATCCCGCAGGGGTGCCAGCTTCCGGCCCAAATCCCGGTAAAAAACATTGCCTTCCTTATAAAGCTTATGGCCTACCTCATCCCTTACGAGGCGGTAGAGGGCGCGCTGCTTTTTGAAGTGTTTCCGCGCCTTGTGGATGCCGTTGTGGAGGTCGTCGTCGCCGGCGAGCGCCTCGATGGCCATGTCGTTCTGCTCCGCGCCGATGCGCCGGATGCCTTCGGAGAACGGTTCATTCTTTTCCAGGTAATACGCCATAACAGATAAAAGCTTTCCTTCATCAAAGAAACAGCATAATGGGCGGAAAGTGAAAGGCGGGCGCCGATTTATTGCAGGAGATCAGGGAACCGAAAGGCCATACTGCAGGCCGAAGGTGAAGAACAAATCCCGCTTTCTGACCTTTTCCGGCACGAAAGGTTCATAAGTATACAGTAAGCTGGCAACCGCGCTCAGCCCCTTTTTCAGGCCGGTTTTCAACTGCGCGTCCAGCAACCAGCGGTGGTTCTCCGCCTGGCGAAGGGCTTGCTGCCACCAGTATTCATACTGGAAGAACAGGTTTTCGGCCAGGCGGTGCTGCCCCCACAGCCGCCCGGTAAGCCGGAAGAGGCCCAGGCGGCGGCCCTCCAGCCCGTCGGGCGGAACCGGAAAGGCCACGGCATCGTAGCGGGTCAGTTCGTAGGTTCCCGTCAGGGAGATTTTCATGAGATGCCCTGCCGGCTGCCAGGCCCGCCAGCTCACCCCGGGCCCCACCTGGTAGCGGAAGCCGATCCGCCGCCGCAGGTTGGTTTCCATCCACGCCATGAGGTAGGGATAGAACCGCTGCTTCGGGTTGTAGTAAAGGAAATTGGTGGACAACCAGTCGTTCTCCGTCTTAAAGCCGGAGAACGTGCCGCGCAGGTACTGCTGGCGGGAGGAGACCCCCCAGCGCTCCCGCAGGTGCTTGGCCATCAACCCGTTGCGCCACAACAGCCGGTCGACGTTGCCCTGGTTGAGGTACAGGGAAGAGCTGGCCTGCACCTGCCAGCGGGCCGTGTCCGACTCCAGCAACTGTGCGCGGGCAGGAAAAGCGCCGGAAAAAAAGAGGCTGAAAAGGAGGAAGAATACTTTGTATGATGGCATGGGTGCTATGGATACTATGTGGATACTATGGACGTTTACCCGGCCGAGGGACGAGGACGGGCTTTGGATTCTGTAGATGCTTTGGATGTGGGGCGCAATGACATCCCGATTGCACAGCATATCGGGGCTGTGGATACCGGAGCGCAGCGGAGCCCCTGCACCGGCGATAGCCGCGTCGGGGCTGCCGTTACCATAGCATCAACCGGCCCAAAGGGCCGTAGCATCCACAGCATCTATGGCACCTATAGCATCTACCACAGATACCCATCCACCGGCACGAGCTTCTCCGGCAGGGCGGCCTCCCCGAGCTGCTCTTTGAGGTCCCGCTCGATGGTGTTGCACAGGGCGGTAAGCGGCACGTCGGTCACCCGGTTCTCGAAAGGGTCTTCATTGGCCGCGCCGGTTTTCTCCATGATGGTGAAAACGGCGGCAATGACGACCGAGAGGGGAACCACCAGCCAGGCTGCCGGGCTGAGCTGCTCTCCTTGCAGGAACAGGCTCAGCAGGCCGAAGGGCAGCAGGGTGGCAAATACCCATACAAAAAGCCGGGTGAAGAAGTCGTACTGCCGGGGCAGGGGCGTATTTTTGATCCGTTCGCAGGCGCCCTGGTGGTTGGCGAACTGCGCCAGGCACCCCTCCAGTTGGAAGCTGTCGAAGCCCTGGAGCGTGCCGCCGGCCATGGCGTCGTAGATGCGGCGGCCCTGGGTTTGCAAAAGGACATTGGGCTTGTTATGGCAGGCCAGCAACTGCTGAAATTCTGCTTCGGGCAGGAAGGGCCGCAGCTCTTCCCAGCGTTCCTCCCGGCGCAGGTGGAAGCGCAGGGCATGGACGAAAGCGATGTGCCGGTACACCATCTCCCGCTGGAAAGCCGGCGCCGAACCGGCATCGTACTGAGGCGTATGCCGGTGGCTGTCTACAAAAGTGATGACCAGGCGGGCGAAGATGCGGCTCCAGTTGATGAGCGCTCCCCAGATTTGGCGGGCCTCCCACCAGCGCCCGTAGGCGGAGTTGTTGCGAAAGGCGACAAAAATGGCCAGGGCGGACCCCAGCACCCCGATGGGCGTGAAGCTTACGGCCAGGCGGGCACCGCCTGGAAGCAGCCCGGCCGCCGCCCATACGGCCACAGAGATGGCAAAGGCATAAACCACCTCCCGCCAGATGTAGGACCACACCCGCAAGGGATGGAAATTGCGTTTAACGATCATGGCAGGGTTTTTCTTCGGGAGCAAATATAGGCGGTACCAGCCCCGGGCACAAGAATGCACAGAAAAGTGCGTAACTTACGTTTTGGTGAGTGCGTGTCTGGTTTTCAACGGGTTATTTCGGTATATATACTCCGTTGCAATAGGTTTTGTGCATTTGGGGCGGACATCCCCTTCAGGGGATTGAGGGGCGGGGAGGGCAATGCACAAAACGTATTGCCGTCAAGTATAAAAGCGCAAGGAGGCAAAGGCGTAAAAGAAAGGAGGCACCCAGCCATCAACACATCAACACATCAACACATTTAACCGGTTACACAAACCACACCCCAAATATCGCATCCATGAATCTCTTTTTCCGCCTTGTCCTGCTGAAAGCGCTGTTGCTTGCCGCCCTTCCGGCTTCCGCTCAGAACCAGGCCATTGCCCGCCACGCACGGCAGGCGCCGGACAGCCTGCGGCACAACCTCCCCCAATTGGTCGATTACCTGCTGGAACCCGCCGGAAGCGAACGGGAAAAGGCCTACAGCCTGTATGCCTGGGTTGTTCACAACATTACTTATGACGGGGAGGCCGGCAGCCAGGACCGCCGCATCAACCAGTCCCTTGGCGACATCCTGCGCCGGGGCCGCGGCACCTGTTTTGACTACTCCCTGCTTTACGCTGCCCTTTGCCGCCAGGCCGGCCTGCTGTGTATTTCCGTTTCCGGATACGCCCGGCAGGGCCTTGGAGCGATGAAGCTGCCCGACGTCCCCGACCACTCCTGGAACGCAGTCTTCCTGGACGGGCAGTGGCATCTGCTCGACGCCACCTGGGGCGCGGCGCCGGGCCAGGATGCACTGATGGCTCAATACAGCGCCGGTTATTTCCTGACGCCGCCCCGCCTGCTCCTCCTCAACCACCTGCCGGCCATGCCCATGTGGCAGTTGCTGCCCTGCCCCGTTAGCCCGGAAGAATTTTCCCGCCCTGCCGAAACCCTACTCCCGCTCGTTGATGAAAAAGAACCCTGCTTCGATTTTGCCGATACGATCCGCGCCTTCCTCCGCCTGCCCCCGGAAAAACAAAAGCTGGCCGAAGCGGAGGCTGCTTACCGCTTCCACCCCACCGCCGGGAACCGGGCCGCCTGGGCCCAGGCCATCACCGACTACGCCGTAGGCTTGTCAGAGCAGGCGGAACGCCTCCTGCGACAGGATTCCCTGAAAGCTTTCCTGGAACGACAGCAGGAGGCCATCTTCCGATGCCGCCAGGCCCGGGCGCTGGCCCCTCCCCTGCCCTGGCAAACGGAACTCTTCGCCGGCCTGCTCGCCAACCGGGCGGTCGCTCTCAATCAGCTGTCGGACGAAGTGGATAGCGCCGGGGAAGAACTGGCGTTGCTCCGGGAAGCCCGTAAATGCCTGGAAGAAGCACAGGAA
>JAGFJD010000220.1 GCA_024102975.1 Phaeodactylibacter sp.
CATTTTCTGGTCCGTTTAAAAGTGTAAGCGTGTAAAGGTGTAAAAGAAATTGGCTCCCAATCATTTACACGTTTACACTTTCACACCTTTACACAAGTAGCCCCCAAAATGTCCAGTGGTCTGCACATAGGCTGCGGCTACTGTGGCCTATGTGAACTGCCTGATGTGGCCTATGTGGTAAATAGTTGCCTTCCCGCTCAAAAATCCGGTAATTCTCGGCAATTTGTTGAATAATTATTAACTTCGTCCCGCAAACCAATTAAAAAGCAATACTGAAGACGGAAAGCAGGGCAGTTTCGGAACTGCCATCCCCCAGGAAGAATTCCCCGAAACGTTCTGAATTTATTTCTGACCCCACCAATCTAATCTGACATTTTTTAAACGCTTCATTCCCCATTGAAAATACCCCTTGCCGGAAAGCAGGGTAGCTGTTTGTATTTCCATTTTTTCAGGTTTAACCGCTGAGGAGCAACTGTCCTTTAGCGGCGTCGCCTGTTTGACCTGTATAGCTTCAAAAAATCCGCAACCACGGCCAGTGGCGTAGCACTATTCATAAGTGCTACGCCGTTATCTGGCAGCGTTGTTGCTATTGTGAAGAGGTTCCGGAGAGTTGTCTGTTCCCGTTGCAGCGGTTGAATAAGCCAGGGGGGTCGGACAGGAGGCAGATTTGCCGGAAAAGTTGAACAAATACAAGGATATCCTGTTAACCAACCGGAGCTTTTCTATTGATAGCTACAACTCGGCAAAATGTCTGTCCAAAGGTGGCCCGTCTTCCCGGAAGGAACCGATGATCGCTGCCTTTGGCTTTGCCTGTTCAAAACCTGCGGCCTTTCAACGACCTGCGATTACCACTATTTAAGCATGAGGATGGATAAGGAGAAATTTCTGAAAAGCGGACTTTTAGAGCAATACGTTCTCGGGCTCACGGACGAAGAGGAATCCCGGGAGGTAGAGCGCTATGCCGAGGCTTTCCCTGAGATAAAGGCAGAGATTGATAGCTTGCGCCGGGCGATGGACGAATACGCCCGCCATTACGCGTCCATGCCTCCGGAAGAGCTTAAGGAACGCGTGATGCAGGACGCCGGCGGCGCTGTTCTTTCCGGGCGCACGGGGTCCCGCATTGGCACCTGGCTGGCCCGGGCTGTCATGGCGCTGCTCATCATCCTATGCTTGTCCTTTTATCAGAGCAAGGTTGCCGCCGACCGGCAGTACCAGGCTCTGGACCGGGAGTACCGTGCGTTTCAGCTGGAATGCAGCCGGCGGCAGTCAGAATCGGAAAAGCTGCTGGAAATATATGCCTTTCTGAACCACACCCAGACACAGCCGGTCCGGCTAATGAGCACCGGCCTGGCCCCGGATGCTGAAGCCATTGCTTACCTCAATAAAGAAGAAGGAAAAGTATTTGTCAATCCCACCCATTTGCCGGCTCCGCCTCCGGGAAAGACCTACCAAATCTGGGCGGATGTGAAAGGAGAAATGATCAGTATGGGGCTCATCGACGGGAACAGCAAGGAGATGCAGCCCGCTAATTTTATTGAAGGGATGGAAAGCCTCAACATCACGCTCGAACCGGAAGGAGGGAGCGAGGAACCTACGGTGGCAATGTTGTATGTCAATTCCAAGGTCTGACCATCCGGTTTGCGCCTGGTCCATTTTTCTGGCGGAAATGTTAAGGTTCTCATAAATTTTTGCTGGAATAATTAGGATAGACAGGAAATTTTTTTCATTTTAGCCCTGCCCTCATGAACATTCCCTTTTTGAGAAGACCGAATTCATTTCTAACTAAACATTCATGAGATTATGCTGATTGTTTACATCACTACGGGTGCTTTTATCGTAGGCGGAGGGCTGATACTCTTTTCTAACATGGTTTCATCCCGCAGCCGCAGCCGTTACTATTAATTTTGGCTATTACAAACGTACCATGAGGAAACGCTCCATCCTCGGAACAAAAAGGAGCAAACCCATATCAGCCGGGGCGTTTTTTTATCTTTGCCTTCGCTGCGCGCACATCCCAAAACGATGCACCTGTGCTGCAAGTCGCTGATAGACAGCCTGGTGCAGAGACTCCTGAAAACCTCCTCAACAGCTAGCTTATCTCCATTCCCGTGAACGATCCAGATTGAACCGTCATTCGGGCCCTCCCCGGAGCATCGCTTTTTTTCGGGAGAGCCTCGGAGAGGAACCCGCTATGCACGGTTCTCAAGACACACAAGAAGGCCGGAAATTTTGGCATTAAGCATTTGCTTGTGCAAGGCAGCGCTATGTCCGGAACAATAGTCTTACATGGCGCAGCTGGAAAAACAGGCGAAAAACCAACGCATGCCAACGGTAACCGGAAAGGGGCCCAAGCCTTCTTTCTGAACGCAGCAGGCGCTCTTCTCCAAAGGGGGGCGCCTCTGTTTTCGGCCCACTCTCCTTATACGGGCCTCTTCCTGCTTTCCGCTGCATTTCGAAAAAAGTGATTAACTTTCCAGGCGCAAAAAGACGGAATATTTAAGTTTCGGCAGTATGGCAGCGAAAATTTTAGTAGTAGATGACGAACCTCAGTTTGAGCGCCTGATCCTTCAGCGGTTTCGGCGCCAGGCCAGGGAGGGCAAATATGAGTTCCTTTTCGCTCAGAACGGGGTGGAAGCCCTGGAGGTTCTTGCCCGGAACACGGGCATTGATATGGTATTGACGGACATCAATATGCCAAAGATGGATGGCCTTGCCCTCATCGGGCAGATCAGAGAGGTTTATCCCCTGCTCAAGGCCGTCGTCGTTTCTGCTTACGGGGATATGAAAAACATCCGGACGGCGATGAACCGGGGGGCTTTCGACTTCGTCACCAAGCCCATCGAATTTTCCGACCTGGAAACCACTATGGAGAAAACCCTGCGGGAAGCGGAGGTGCTCAGGCAGGTGGAAGCGGCAAAAGAACTGGCGGAAAAGAACGAGAAGCTGCAGGAAATCGACCAATTGAAAACGCATTTTTTTACGAACATTTCTCACGAATTCCGCACCCCGCTGACGGTCATTTCCGGCATGGCGGAACAGATCGGGGAAAACCCGGAGCGCTGGCTGGGCAAGGGCCTGGCCATGATCCGCCGCAACACCCACAACCTGCTCAACCTGGTGAACCAAATCCTGGACCTGCGCAAACTGGAAGCCGGCAAGATGCCGCTTCAGCTGATCCAGGGCAATGTATTGCCCCTGCTTTACTACCTGTTCGAGTCCTTCCACTTCCTGGCGGAGAGCCGGGATATCAAATTGCACTTCCTCTGCAGCGAATCCAAACTGGTCATGGATTACGACCCGGAAAAATTGCTGCGCATCCTGGCCAACCTGCTGGGCAATGCCGTCAAGTTCACGCCCGAAGGCGGGGAGGTTTATTATCAGGTGGACAACGTTGCCGATTGCCTGCAAATCCGGGTCAAAGATACGGGCATCGGCATTTCGGAAGAACAACTGCCGTTCATCTTCGAGCGGTTCTTCAGCGGCCCTGAGCTTCCCTCCGGCCCGGCCGGCGAAACCGAAGAACACCAGCCTCTCTTCGGCGGAGACCGTGATCCTTTCCGCTCTTCTCCGGCAGGCGGCCCGGCAGGCGCCGGGGAAAAAGCGAGAAAAAGGCCTGCCGCTTCCAACACCGGCATTGGCCTGGCGCTGGCGAAAGAACTCATCAACCTGATGGACGGGGATATCCAGGTAGAGAGCAGGAAAGGACAGGGCGCAACTTTCACCGTGCGGCTGCCCATCCGCCGGGAGGCACCCCTGGTGGACAGGGGAGAAGACATCCCCGCCTTCCTTCGGGTGGAAAAGATGATGAGCGCCGCTCCTGTTGCCCCTCCCGCCCAGGGGGTGGTCGAAGCCAGTATCAACGCAGAATTATCCGAGCTCCCCTCCTTGCTGATCATTGAAGACAACCCCGATGTGGCCGAGTACCTGCAGGCCTGCCTGGAGGGGCGCTATCAACTGGCCTGGGCCCGCGACGGCCGGCAAGGCGTCAGCATGGCGCTGGAACAGGTGCCGGACCTCATCATCAGCGACGTGATGATGCCGGAAAAGGATGGGTATGAAGTATGCGAAACCCTGAAAAACGACGAACGGTCCAGCCACATTCCCATTGTCCTGCTGACCGCCAAAGCGGATCAGGGTTCCCGGATCGAAGGCTTGTCCGTGGGCGCCGACGCCTATCTGGAAAAGCCGTTCGACAAACAGGAACTCTTCGTCCGCCTGGAAAAACTGCTGGAGCTTCGGGCAAAGCTGCAGGAGCGCTACCGGTCTATGGAAAACCTGGAAGCCGCCAGGCAGGAAGGGGCCTCGCCGGAAGCCCAGTTCATCCTCCGGTTGCAGGACGCGGTCAAGGCAAATATGGAAGACGAAAACTTCGGCATCCTGGAGCTGTGCCGGGCCGCCGGCCTGAGCCGCACCCAGCTCCACCGGAAGGTCAAAGCGCTTACCGGCCGGTCGACTTCCAGTTTCATCCGCTTCATCCGCCTGCAAAGGGCCAAAGAGCTGCTTCGCAGTACCGACCTCAATATCTCCCAGGTAGCCTTCGAGGTGGGCTTTAAAGACCCCAAGTACTTTTCGCGCACCTTCCAGGAAGAATTCGGGGAAGCGCCGACCCAAACCCGCCGTTGAAACAATATTCCACCCTTTTGGAACAATAGTGGCCGCAGCAGCTTCCCAAAGGCAGCACCTTTGTGTCAACAGTAAAACAAAGACACATCAATCAAAAAACCTGATATCATGAAAAAGGCCATTCTTTCCACCCTGTTTGCCGCTGCACTGATCTCCCTCACCCAGGCCCAGTCGTATTCCGGCCCGGCAGTTGATATGATGAACGGGCATGCCGCAGCCTCCGCTCAGGCCGGCGGAGCGGCTGCCAAAACACCTGAAGCTCCTGTATTCAACACCAAAGCCACCACGCGCCTGCCCCAGTTCCCGGGAGGGGAAGCCGGCATGCAGGCCTTTATGGCCCGGCATCTGGACTACCCGAGGATCGCCAATGAAAATGGTTTTGAAGGGACGGTCATGGTGCAGGCCATTATAGCTGCCGACGGCTCTCTGGCGGATGTCCGGGCAATCAGCTCGCCCGATCCTGCCCTGGATGCCGCCGCCGTACAGGCCGTGATGGCCATGCCCAAATGGCTGCCCGCCCTGCAAATGGGGAGAGCGGTGAAGTGTAAGGTGAACATCCCGGTTTCCTTCACGCTGGATTAGGCTCAAAAAATAAAGAGGCCCGGCCTCTCAACGATGCAATTTAAAGGGGAATCTAAAGGGGTGGCGCTTCCGGGCGCCGCCCGCTTTTTTGCTTCTCCGGCAAGTACAGCCCAAAAGCACGAAATTGAGTAAATATTTACGGGAAGTCCTCAAATTATTTTCCCGACATCTTTTCCTTTATATTCAATAAAATCCTATCTTTACTACCTGTCAATATACGGCTTTGAGCTGGCCTGCTATGACCGGCTGTTTTTATAGCTCCCCCCCTTTGTCGTTTCCTTACCTGTTCCAACAAACTGTATGCTGAAAGCCTGGATTGCGCCGCGCTATCCGGATTTGCGGATATGATACACTCGCTTTTGCCGCCTGCGGCGTAATGGCACGCCAGGGTCAGGTAGGCGCGCGTGCGTTCCGGAAAAAGGGCAACTCAACACAAATTGACCAAATATAAAAACACGATCCTATGCAGAGAATTTGCTTTACATTAACCTTCCTGTTCATCCTCGCCCTGGGCTTGCAGGCTCAGCCCTCCGTCTTCGGTACAGGGTTGGTGAACGGAAATCCGAACTACGCGACTTATGACCTCACGGATAAAGGCGCCTTCCGGCAGGTACGCCTCCAGGCGGGCAGCAGCGGCACCGACAGAGTCTGGGAGTTCGCCTCCGGAACGGCGGCCAATACCGATTATTCTATCAACTGGCGGCCTTACGCCGGCGGGCAAACCCTGAGCAGTTTCAACGCAGTGATCTCCCCGGCGGCAGAAGAAGCCTCAGCCAGATACAACAACAACTTCGGCGGCGCTTCCGGCTTGTTGCCAAATGTGACGGCCGGCAACTATTACACCGTCAACGTCACCGAAAACGGGCCTCCCAACAACAACTTCATGGCCATCCTGGAAACCACCTACCCCCCGGCCACCGTTGCCGGCGTCACTGGCCCGCCCTGCGCCACCTCCTGCGGCTATGAGGTGACGGTTACGCTAAGCAACCCGCCAGCAGCCGGAGAGTATGCCTATGTGCGCTACAGCACCGACGGATTCGCCACCTCCGGTTTTATCATAGTCAATTTCAACGGTGTTTCGGGTATGGCCACCATTCCCATAGCAAACGCCAATGTGGCTTACTATGCCTACACCTCCTCCAATTCGCTGCCACAACTCATCAGTGCAGTCAACACCTATGGCGACGTGGCCCATGACATGCTCGCCCTCGAACTGGGCAACAACGGCGGCAGCAATTACAACTACAGCCCCTGCACCACTTCCAACCCGGTGGCTGTCTGCCAGAACACCACAGTGCAACTCGACGGGACAGGCGACGCCAGCATTACCTCCGCCGACATCGACGGCGGCAGTTTCGACAACTGTGGCCTGCCGTCCCTGAGCGCCAGCCCGACTGCTTTTACCTGTAGCGACGTGATTACTGCCACCCCAACGGACCTGTTCTTCTCCGAATACGCAGAAGGAACCGGCAACAACAAATACCTGGA
>JAGFJD010000402.1 GCA_024102975.1 Phaeodactylibacter sp.
CCTCGCGGCAGGCAGGTCGGCGTACTCTGTGTCCAGAAAATGTCTAGTAGTATGCCTGAGCCTACACCGGATAAAACCCCATTCAGGCTTCCGCCATCTCTTCCTCGTGAGCTTCCATCAGTTTCTGCTGGATGTCGTGCGGCACGGGGTTGAACTCGGCGAATTCCTGGCGGAACTTGGCGCGGCCCTGCGACAGGGAGCGCAGGGTGGAGGAATACTGGTACAGTTCAGCCAGGGGCACCTGTGCTACGATCTTCTGGTAGTGGCCTTCGGCGCCCATGCCCATGATGATGGCGCGGCGGGTCTGGAGGTCGCCCATGATATCGCCCATGACATCGCCGGCGCAAAGGATTTCCAGTTTATATATAGGCTCCATGATCTGGGGTGCCGCCTGTTTGAAGCCTGTCTTGAAGGCCTGGGTTGAAGCCAGCATGAAGGCCATATCGTTGGAGTCTACCGAGTGCATTTTCCCGTCGTAGACGCTCACCCGGATATCCTGGCAGGGGGAGCCGGTGAGCGGCCCTTCCTCCATTTTCTGGAGGATACCCTTCTTGATGGCGTTCGAATATTTGGCGTCGATAGAACCGCCGACGATGCACCAGTAGAAGGCGAGAGTGCCGCCCCAGGGCAGCTCTTCGATGTCCTTGTTGCGTACGCTCAGGCCGCTGGGGTCGGGCATGCCGTCGGTATAAGGCTCGATGCGCATGTGTACTTCGGCGAACTGCCCGGCGCCGCCGGTCTGTTTTTTGTGGCGGTACATGGTATCCTGCGCTTTGGTGATCGTCTCCCGGTAGGAGATGCGCGGTTTGATGAACTCCATAGATACGCTGTGGACGTTCTCGATGCGGTGTTTCACCAGGTCGAGGTGGAGCTGGCCCTGGCCGTACAGCAAGGTTTGCTTGAGGGTTTTCGACTGCTCGACGATCAGGGTGGGGTCCTCTTCGGAGATGATGTGCAGGGCCTTCATCAGTTTTTCCATATCTCCTTTGCTGGGCGGGTTCACGGCTACCCGTATCCGGGGTTCGGGAAATTGCATGGCTTTGATTTTCCGGTCTACCCCTTTCACGTTGAGCGTGTTGTTGGTATGCGAATTTTTGAGTTTGACGGTCACGCCGATGTCTCCGGCCTTGAGCTGGCCGACCTGGTCGCGGTTTTTGCCCTCGGCTTCAAAAATCTGGCCGAAGCGCTCGGCAGTGCGGTTATTGGCGTTGATCAGTTCGTCGCCGGTATGGAGGACGCCGGAATACACTTTGAAGTAGGTGACATTGCCCACCTGGGGTTCCGACATGGTTTTGTAGATGAAGATGGTCGTATCGGCGCTGCTGTCGCAGGGCAGGCGGCTGCCGTCTTCCAGCAGTTTGGCGGGGCGGTCGGCCGGGGAAGGGCAAACGTCGTTGATGAAGCCCATGATGCGTCCGCTGCCCATATTCTGAGTCGAGGAGCAGCAGAATACCGGGTACAGTTCCTGGTGGGCGATGGCGATGCGCAGCCCTTCGGTGAGTTCCTCCTCGGTGAGGGAGCCTTCTTCGAAGAATTTCTCCATCAGCCCTTCGTCGTTTTCGGCGGCAGCTTCCACCAGAGCATTGTGCATCTCCTGGGCGCGCTCGATCTCGGAGTCGGGGATGGGCTGCTTTTCCGGCCTGCCGCCTTCAGGCGGGAAGACGTAGAGCGTCATGCGCAGGGCGTCGACGATGGTGTTGAAGCCCTCGCCCGGGTTAAGCGGATACTGGACGGGGACCACCTTATGGCCGAACCGGTTTTTGGCCTGCTCGAGGGTAGCGTCAAAATCCGCCTTCTCATGGTCGACCTGATTGATGACGAAAATGGTAGGCGTTTCGAATTGCTCGACATATTCCCATATGAGTTCGGTGCCCACTTCCACCCCGTTCTTGGCGTTGAGCAGCATCACTCCGGTATCGGCCACTTTCAGGGAGGAGATGACCTCGGCGACGAAGTCGTCAAAGCCCGGCGTATCCAGGATATTGATCTTGGAGTCCTTCCAGTTGGCGTGCATCAGCGAGCTGAAAAGCGAATTGCCCCGTTCGCGTTCGATATTGGTAAAATCAGATTGGGTATTACCTTCCTCCACGGACCCCCGGCGGGAGATGGCCCCTGCTTCAAAAAGCATGCATTCCGCAAAGGTCGTCTTCCCGCAGCCTGAGTGTCCGAGGAGGGTAACGTTTCTAATGTTTTTGGTGTCAAAACTCATATGGTCCTCAATTTGAAATGGTTAACAATAAGATTGTGCCGGCTGGCAGCACGGGCCGCTGGCCCCGAACAGCATATTCGGAAGTTAATTTCAAATATACAAGGCAGCGGGGAATGAAATTATGAAAATAAAAGTAAATGACAAAGGTTTCGCCCTATACAGTTTAAGTCCGTAAATTGAGAACCAAAAATGGCGCAATACTGCAGCCTCAACGGCAAGATTTTGCCCCAAAAAGAAGCCAGCCTGGGCGTCACGGACCTGGCCCTGCTCCGGGGTTACGGCATTTTCGACTACTTCCTGTTCCGGTACGGCCGCCCAATGCTGGAAGCACAGTACCTGGAGCGCTTCTACAACTCGGCGGAAAAAATGGGGTTGGAACCGCCCATGCGCTGGCAGGAACTAAGCCGCCACATGCGGGAACTGATCGCCGCCAACGGAGAAGGCAAAGGCGCCATCCGCCTGCTGCTCACCGGCGGCTACTCTCCGGATGGCTACTCCCCCGGAACGCCCAACCTGATTGTCCTCCAGCACCCCTGGCCCAGCTACCCGGAAACCCATTTCACTGAAGGAGTGGGCCTGATCACGCACCACTTCCAGCGGGAATGGCCGGAAGTGAAGTCCATCAACTACCTGACCGGCATCAAGCTGCTGCCCGAGATTCGCAGTGCCGGCGCCCTGGAAGTGCTCTACCACTACAATGGCGTGCTGCGGGAGTCGGTGCGCTCCAACGTTTTTCTCATCAACGATAAGGAAGAACTCGTTACGCCCGATAGGGATATCCTCTTCGGCATCACCCGGGACTCGGTGATCAAAGCAGCGGCCGGCCTGCTGCCCGTCGTCACCCGCGAGGTGCGCATGGAAGAGGTGTATAACGCCCGGGAGGTATTCCTGACCGGCTCCAACAAGAGCGCCATGCCGGTAGTGCGCATCGACGGGCGGGCCATCGGGGACGGGAAGGTGGGGTACTGGGCAAGAACGCTGAAAGCAAAGCTGGAGGAATATCGGGAGGCGTATTATCAACGGGCGGAGGTGTGAGCAACTGACGGATATTCGGAGTTCGGTTTTCGGAGTTCGCAACAACGGTACTGTACCGGCAGAGCATATTGCCACGGAACGGGTGCTGTAGATGATTGGGCTCCGGAGGCCAGGGCAGAGGGAGGTGAGCGCGTACTTTAATCAAACAACTTATATTGATGGCGCCCATTACCATTTACCCGGCTCGAACTGTTGTAAGAAATTGCAGCAAACCCTGCTCATAGCCAAGGCATCATTAAACGTCAGGGAAATTCCCCCAAACTTTGGCATTTAACGTCAGCATTCCAACTTCTTCTGAAACCTAATCCCCGGAATCCCCTTCCGCTCCATCCGGCTTCTTCTTATTCAATATCTCCAGCACTTCAACCGTAATATCCAGGCTGTCGGCGGCCAGCAGCACGCTGGAGCCCTGGCCGTACTGGAGGATGTAGTCGTAGCCGCGGCGCTGGCGCATTTCGTCGAGCGACCGGCGAAGTTCATTTTCCAGTTCCAGCTGGATGCGCTGGGTTTCCGCCAGGAGGTCGTTCCGGAGCTTTTCCTGTTCGGCCATCAGCACCTGCTGTTTCTGGCCCAGGCGCTTTTCTTCATCGGCGATCTGGCTGGGGGCCAGCAGGCCCTCCTGGATTTTTTGCTGCACCGCCCGGAATTCGTTCTCCAGGGCTGCGCCTTTCTGGTTCAGGCGCTGGCCGGCCTCTTCCTGCCGCTTTTCCAGGGCTTCCTGCTGCTTGCGGAAGTAGTCGTACTTCTGGACCAGCGTGTCGGCGTTGAGGTAAACGATCTTCAACGGAGCGGCGGTTTGGGCAACCTCCGTGCCGGCTTCCCCCGCTTTTTCATTGCCGGAAGAAAGATGCTGCGAGAGCAGGTAGATCACTGCGATGAGCAGCAGGCCATTTATGGCTAAAGAGATATTTGCTTTCATTCATTGAAATTTTCGCAAAGGTACATTTCTGCGGGAAGAGCGCAAAGGAATGGGGGAGATGTTCGCGGTTTGCGGTTCGCTATTCGCTACATGGGCACAAATGGGAATCGCACCCGCCAGCTCGCCCATCCTCGCCGGGCCGCAGAATAGTTCACCGGATCGGGAATTCATCCCCCGGCAGCAGCACGCTCAGCTCCAGGCCGCGGCCGCCCAGCAGGCCGTTCCGGGTTTTGGCGCCCTCGCCCGGGTTGCGCAGCAGGACCACCTGGGAATTGCCGACGACCGTGGCGCTTTCGCCTTCCACCAGGATGGCCGTCGACTCGTCGATGCCGATGCAGGCCAGGCCCGGGTATTCGAGAGCGACAGAGATGAGGCGGTTCAGGCGCATGCGGTAGACGAAGTGCTGGTCGACGACGGCCCCGGGCAACAGGCCCAGCCCTTCCTTTACTTCGATGTTGTCCGCTTCGATGGTGCGAAAGTCGCCGGTGTACTCGGGATGTTTGTGTTCGTTTCCGGTGATCATCCGACGGCTCATCACGGCGGCGCCGGCGCTGGTGCCCGCTATCGTAGCTCCCTGGAGGTAAGCCTGGTGGATGGCCTCGTATACCGGGCTGCCCAGCACTGCATCCATGAACCGGTTCTGGTCGCCCCCGGTCAGGTAGATGAGGCGGGCGCCGCGCAGGGAGTCGACGGCGGCTTCCGGGTAGTTGCCCTTTTCGAAATTGTAGGCCCGGAATTTCCCCGCCGGCAGGCCCAGCTCCGCAAACTGGAGGATGCTATAGTAGGCCGCCGTATCCGGCTCGCTGCTGGCCATGGGCAGCACGACGGCGTATCCGGCCGTATCCAGCCCGGAGGCGTCCACCATGGCCTGAACCAGCCCCGGCGGCCGCTTGCCGCCGCCGATGATGAACAATTTGCCAGCCGGCGCCGCCATAGAATTGCCGGCCTGGGTGAAACCGAACAGCGGGAAGATCAGTAAAAGAAGAAAGGCACAAATAAATTTCATCGTCCAAATTTTTATCCAGGATCAGGGCCTGCAATGCAAAACGCAGGGGAGGCAGGCTGCCGCCCGGCCGTTGCCGGGTTCGCCTTTCCCGGATACTCCCGGCGGCAGCCCGGCAACGCCACAACATACTGCCGGCAAGTTAGGGAAAAAGTATATTTTTGCCGGCATCCCGGGTTTTCCTGGCGATTATTGCTTAAATTAAGCCGATTTCTTGCAAAGCCATCAAAGTATCGATATGGGAAAAGTCATTTCATTACTCAACCATAAAGGAGGGGTTGGAAAGACCACAAGCGTGATCAATATCGGGGCCGCCATGGTGGAACTGGGCAAGCGGTCCCTGCTCATCGACCTGGACCCGCAGGCGAACCTCACCCTTTCGCTCGGCGCCGCCCGCCCGCCGCAGACCATCTACGAGGCCATGCGCGGCGAATCCGAGCTGATGCCGCTGCCGGTGAAGGAGAACCTCGACGTCATCGTTTCCACCCTCGACCTCTCCGGGGCAGAGATGGAACTGATCAACGAAGCCGGGCGGGAGTTCATCCTGCGCGAACTGCTGTCGCCCCTGCGGGAAGAGTACGATTTCATCATCATCGACTGCCCGCCCTCTCTCGGCCTGCTCACCCTCAATGCCCTGACCAGCAGCGACTACGTGATAATCCCCCTGCAAACGGAATTCCTCGCCCTGCAGGGGCTGGCCAAGATCAAGCAGGTCATCCAGAAAGTGAAGCTGCGCCTCAACAAAGGGCTGGAGATCGGCGGCGTGATCGCCACCATGTACGACAGCCGAAAGGTCCTCAACCGCGATGTGGTGGAGACCATCAAAAAATACTTCGGCGACCTCGTCTTCGAAACCATGATCCGCGACAACGTCGCCCTGGCCGAAGCGCCCTCTCAGCGCAAAGACATCTTCGACTACAGCCGCAGCAGCGCCGGGGCGGAGGATTATCTGAGCCTGTGTAAGGAGATATTAGTGCGGGTGGAAAGGTTTGAGGAGATGGGGGTGAGGGGAATGAAGGAATGAGTGAATGAGTGAATGAGTGAATGAGTGAATGAGTGAATGAGTGAATGAGTGAATGAGTGAGTGAATGAGTGAGTGAATGAGTGAGTGAGTGAGTGAGTGAGTGAGTGAGGCTTTTCAAAATAAATAGTGCATAAGGAGAATAAAACCAACGATCTGATCGAAGAGGCATCTATTTGGGGTGCTTTTTAATTATTGGTTTTCTAAATCTCTCCTTATGAGAAAAATGACAAAGGAAGAATTTGCAGAGTGGATGCGTCAAAGGACTAAAAGCTTTGCAATCAGGGTGATAAAATTTTGCCAAACTTTGCCCTATGGGCCTGCTACCAAAGTGGTAGTTTATCAGTTAATTAAAGCTTCGACATCTACAGCTGGAAATTACCGGGCAGCTTGCAGGGCGAGGTCTAAGGCAGAGTTTTTCTCCAAAATCAGTATTGTTGTAGAAGAAGCCGACGAATCTCACTTTTGGCTTGAAGTAATAAAAGGGAGCGGTTTCAAATGTAATGAACAAGAACTGGCTGGATTGACGCAAGAGGCGCTGGAAATCCTCTCAATTGTAGCCACTGCCAGAAAGAATACGAACCATTGATTGAAAAGAATCCTTTATTCACAAATTCAGTCATTCACTAATTCACTAATTTTATCTTGAGCAAAAAAAGATTCACAGAAGGCCTGGAAAGCCTGTTCGGCGAAGCTGCTGAAGACACCCTTCAGGAGAACAGCCCCTTATTGTCCAGGACGGAAAAGCGGGAGACACTGAAGAAAAAGGACGAAGAAAGCGGCAAGCGCTCTTCCGCCAAGGATTTTTCTTCCGACCTGCAGGCCTTTCTGGAGAACGCTTTTGAGGAAAGTGTGGAGGAACAGCTGGAACAGCGCAAACAAAAACGCACTCCCATCTCCGGCAGCGCCCAGGTGAAAAAACGGCATCGCAAACCCCTGAGCGGGCTGGATGCGCTCATCCGCAGTACCGTGGAGCCCGGCAGCATTCACATGGAACAAAAAGCCGCCCGGCGCATCACCCTCACCTTCGACCCCGAGAAACTGGAGAAACTCAAGGCCATCGCCCGCCAGGAACGCACCTACCTGCGGGACATCATCGACGAGATCGTGGCGGAATTCCTGGATGAGTACGAAGCGAAGAAGGGGCAAGGAGAGGGGTAGCGCGCCTGGAACAACGTTCCCGGGCGGTTCTTAACGCCATTCCGGGCTCGCCGGCATTATTGTGTTTTCCGGCCGGAAACCAATGCCGTTATTGTTTATTTTTGACAACCGGCAACTCAGAGCTTGTTGGCTTCCGCAAAAACTTTTTCATAACAACCGGCGCCCTTTCATGCTCGATCGTTTTCCACATTATTTCCAACTGGACTTTATGGACTGCGGCCCGACCTGCCTCAGGATCATCGCCAGGCACTACGGTAAAAGCTATTCGCTTCAGCACCTCCGCGAACACAGCCACATCGACCGGGAAGGGGTGTCCCTGCAGGGCATCATCGAGGCAGCCGAGCACATCGGCCTGCGCACCCTGCCGGTCAAGCTGCCGTTTGACGGCAAAAGCCAGGGCCAGGCCTTCCTGGTGGACGCCCCCCTGCCCTGCATCGTCCACTGGCGGCAAAACCACTTCCTGGTAGTATATAAAATCGGCAAAAAACACGTCTGGGTTTCCGACCCGGCGGCGGGAAAGTTCAAGCTGGGCCACGATACCTTCCGAAAGCACTGGCAGGGCGACGGAGACCATGGCATCGCCCTCCTCCTGGAACCCACTCCTGCATTCTACGAAAAGGGGCAGAACGGGCGCCAAAGCATGAACGTCCTGTTCCTGTCCACCTACCTGCGGCCCTACCGCCGGCACTTCGTCCAGCTCCTGATCGGCCTCTTCCTGAGCGGCATATTCCAGCTCATTTTCCCCTTCCTCACCCAGGCCATTGTCGACATCGGCATTCAAAACCAGAACATCGGCTTCATCTACCTCATCCTGATCGCGCAACTGATGTTGTTCCTGGGGCAAACCACCGTCACCATCATCCAGAACTGGCTGTTGCTGCACATCGGCACCCGCATCAACGTTTCCCTCATCTCCGATTTCCTGACAAAACTGATGAAACTGCCCATCGGGTATTTCGACGCCAAAATGACGGGCGACCTGCTCCAGCGCATCGCCGACCAGAAACGCATCGAGGGCTTCCTGACCAATTCCACACTACAGTTCGTCTTTTCCGCCTTCACCCTGCTCGTCCTGGGGCTGGTATTGCTGGCCTACGACTTCCGCATATTCGGCATATTCCTGGCCGCCAGCATTTTTTACATTGCCTGGATCCTGGTGTTCCTGCGGCGGCGCAAGGAGATCGACTACACCCGCTTCCAGGAACTGTCCGCCCATCAGAACACCCTGATCGAGCTGATCCAGGGCATGCAGGAGATCAAACTCCAGAACAGCGGCCGCAAGCGGCGCTGGTTGTGGTCGGACATACAGGCCAGGCTGTTCTCCATCAACATGAAAGCTCTGGCTATCGACCAGTACCAGAACGCCGGCACTTCCTTCATCAGCCAGCTCAAAGACATCCTCATCACCTTCCTCACCGCCAAGCTGGTCATCGACGGCGAGATCACCCTCGGTATGATGCTGGCCGTGCAGTTCATCATCGGCCAGCTGAACGTCCCCCTCCGGCAAATGATCACCTTCTTCCAGGCCGGGCAGGACGCCCGGCTCAGCCTGGAACGGCTCTGGGAAGTCCAGAACATGGATGCGGAAGAGGAAGACAGCGCGTTCAAAGCCACTGAACTGCCGCCCGGCAAGCGGGACATCCAGGTAAAGGGCCTGGATTTCCGGTACAACAAACTGGCCGGCTTTGTCCTCAAAGACATCAACCTCGCCATCCCCGAAGGCAAGGTCACCGCCATCGTGGGCACCAGCGGGAGCGGGAAAACCACGCTGGTCAAGCTATTGCTGGGTTTTTACCCGCCAGCCAACGGCAGCATCACCGTCGGCAGCCTGCCGCTTGCCAATATCGACAAAACCTACTGGCGCAGCCGGTGCGGCGCCGTCATGCAGGACGGCTTCATCTTCTCGGATACCATCGCCAACAACGTCGCCGAAAGCGAAGAGCAGGTGGATAAGGCCCGGCTCGTCCGGGCGGTAGAGACGGCCAATATCCGGGAATTTATCGAGTCCCTCCCTCTGCGCTACAACACCATGATCGGCGCCCGGGGCAACGGCATCAGCCAGGGCCAGCGCCAGCGCCTGCTCATCGCCCGCGCCGTTTATAAAAACCCCGAATTCCTGTTCTTCGACGAAGCCACCAACGCCCTGGACGCCCGAAACGAAAAGGCCATCGTACAAAACCTGGAAGAATTCTTTGAAGGAAAAACGGTAATAGTGGTAGCGCACCGGCTGAGCACAGTCAAGAACGCCGACCAGATCGCGGTACTGGAAAAAGGACACCTGGTGGAAAAGGGCACACACCAGGAACTGGTAGCAAAAAAAGGCGCTTATTTCAACCTGATTAAGGACCAGTTGGAGTTGGGGGGGTAGGCGGGAGACGGTGGGACGGTGGACGGTGGGACGGCACAGCAGACGGTAAGCCTATTGACCCTCTCCCTGCCCCTCGGGGAGGGCTGGGGAGGGGCTAAACAGCGGCAGACGGCATAAAATCTGATAAATAACAAAAAGAAAGACCATGGGAGATTTTAAAGAACTCAGGGTATGGAGGGAGCGTGTGGAATTGGCTGTGGAAATTTACAGGATTAGCCGCCAGAAACCCTTTGCGAGAGATTTTGGGCTCTGCAATCAAATCCAGAGGGCGGTGGTTTCTATATCATCGAATATTGCGGAGGGAGATGAAAGAGGGACGAATCGCGAATCTGTTTATTATTTTAATGTTGCCAAAGGAAGTACCGCCGAGGTGATTACACAGTTGCATATTGCCAAACGCATTGATTATATAGACACAGACACTTTCGAAAAGCTAGAGGACAAAACCGGAAAAATAAGGGCCTCGCTGAAAAAGCTCATCAAGGCCCGAAGCTGATAACTCTCTGGCTGCCTACCGTATAGCCGTTGACCGTCTATCGTCCACCGTAAAACCAAACTTCGTGCCCGAAAAAAATCCATATCCGAATCCCGAGGAAATCCGGCTGAATACAGAGCGGGACAACCTACAGAACATGCTTGGCCACCCGCCGGGTTGGTCTCTGCGTTGGGGCATTACGGCGGTTTTGGTGGCCGCTGCTCTGTTTTTGGGGCTGGCATGGCTGGTCAAATATCCCGACGTCATTGTTGCCCGAGTGGTGATCGTGACGGAGAACCCGCCGATCCGCCTCTTTGCCCGCGGCAGCGGGAAGATCAGCCGGTTGATGGTTGAAAACGGGCAGGCGGTGGAGGCCGGGCAGGCCATTGCCCTCCTGGAAAACCCGGCCCGGCTGGAGGATGTCCGGCAGATCGAAACAATGGTTGCCCGGTTGGAAAGCATTACCCGGGCCGACAGCATCATGGGGTTCCGGTTGCCTGAAGGGCTCGGGTTGGGCGGCCTGCAAAGCGCTTATGCGGCTTATCAGCAGGCTCTGGAGGAATTCCAGTTCTTCGAACAGCAACAGGGGATTTTCGCCCGGATTGCCTCTTTGCGGCAGCAAATCCAGTACCTGGAGCGCCTGAACGCTTCTTTGAAACAGCAGGAAGAGACCCTCGTCCGCGAGGTGGAAATCGCCCGCAGCAGTTTCGAACGCAACAAAGGCCTGCTCCGGTCGGGCGCCATCAGCCAACTGGAGCTGGAACAATCCGAAACCAACTACCTCCAGTACCGCCGCCAGCTGGAGGCACTCCAGTCGCAGGTGTTGAACAACAAGCTGCAGGCCGAGCAGTACCAGTCGCAGATCGTCGCCCTCCGGGAGGGGCGGGCCGAAGCCGGCACCCGGAAGTGGCTGGCCTCCCGGGAACTGCTCGGCCGGCTGAAAAGCGAACTGGAGTTGTGGAAACAGACTTACCTCATTACCAGCCCCATTGCCGGCCGCGTTTCGCTCACCAGAGTATGGAGCCCCCAGCAATTCGTGCAGGCCAACGAGATGGTGGCCACGGTGGTGCCGGGCGCCGGGGCGGGCGAAATTGTCGGGAAGGCGTCGCTGCCGGCCTTCAACTCCGGCAAGGTAGAACCCGGGCAAAGGGCCAACATCCGCCTGGACGGCTATCCCTACCAGGAGTTCGGCGTCCTCCCGGGCCGGGTGAAAAGCATCGCCCCGGTACCCGAGCAGGAGGCCTACCTGCTGGAGATCAGCCTTCCGGACAGCCTCCTCACCACCTATGGCCGCACCATACCCTTTGCTCAGGAGCTGCCCGGCCAGGCCCGCATCATTACGGAAGAGCGGCGGATTCTGGAGCGGGTATTTGACCAGTTGGCGGGTTTAGTCCGGGATAATTAAGCATTGTTCCGGTTCCCGCAGGTGGAGAAGAACGGAATTTACTCCCTGTAAATCGCAACCCCCGCTTCCTCCCCCTCCCGCACCCACGCCCGGTACATACCCTCCGAGTTGAACGGCAGGGCGACGTTGCCCCGGGCATCCACGGCGATCAGGCCCCCGTCGCCGCCCAGGGCCAGCTGGCGGTGGTGGATGGCGTGGCGGGCGGCCTCTGCCAGGCTCATGCCCCGGTACTCCATCAGGCAGGATACGTCGTAGGCGACCACCCCGCGCAGGAAGTACTCGCCGTAGCCGGTGCAGGAGACGGCGCAGGTCAGGTCGTTGGCGTAGGTGCCGGCGCCGATGATGGGGCTGTCCCCCACCCTGCCATAGCGTTTGTTGGTCAGCCCGCCGGTGGAGGTGGCTGCGGCCAGGTGCCCCTGCCGGTCGCAGGCCACAGCGCCCACCGTGCCGTACTTTTGGGTGTGGTCGAGCTGCGCGCTGCCGCGGGCCCGCGCCTCCTCCAACTGCCGGTAGCGGAATTCGGAAAAGAAATATTCCGGCGGCGCTTCTTCCAGGCCCTGATCCCGGGCAAAAGCCAGAGCGCCGGGGCCGCAGAGCAACACGTGGTCCGAGGCTTCCAGGATGCGGCGCGCCAGGGCGATGGGATTCCGGATGCCCTGCACCATAGCTGCGGCGCCGGCACCCAGCGTTTTTCCACACATGATGGAAGCGTCCATCTCGTGATGGCCCTCATGCGTAAAAACGGAACCCCGCCCCGCATTGAAATATTCGCAGTCTTCCAGCGACCGGACAGCCGCCTCGACGGCATCCAGGGCGGGGCCGCCTTTCCGGAGGACGGCCTCCCCGGCCCGCAGGGCATCCCGCAGCGCCCGCTTGTGCGCCTCTTCTTTTTCAGTGGTCATCTCAGAGCGCAGGATGGTGCCGGCGCCGCCGTGTACGGCCAGAGTGTATTTGTTGGGCATGTGCAATCAGCATTCTGTTGTTCAATGCAATTTAAGATCTCAAAGGCTTTTTTAATGAATCGTTGCCTGTTGTTTGTTGATCGTTCCCGGTTGCCGGGCCAGAACAACCAACAACAGACAACCAACTACTCCCTAATACTCCGGATTCTGGACGATCACCCCGTTGGATACCTTCACTTCCCGGTCAGGGATGGGCAAAATCCGCCGGTAATCCTCAATACCCCGCGCGGCGGCAGCCTTGCCCAGGCGTACCAGGTCGAACCAGTAATGGCCTTCGAAGGCATACTCCAGGCGGCGTTCCCGGATGAGGAAGCTATAGTACGTTTCCAGGTCGGGCACGTCGGCAGCTGCTACCGGCGAACCGGGCAGGGATCGGGTTCGGATGGCGTTCAAATCTTCCAGTGCGGCACTCGCTCCTTCGGTATTGGCAATGGCTTCCGAACGGATGAGGTACATTTCCGCCAGCCGGGCGACCGGCACGTTGTAGTCGATATCCGTTGCCAGCTCCCCGTATTTGGTGCAGCGCACCACGCCGAAGCGGCGCAGGAACTGCTCTTTGCGGGCATCGCCTTCTTCAAATAAGTTCCATAGCTCACTGGTGCCGGACACCTCGTTGGCCGTTGACAACATCAGCAGGCTGGATAAATCCTGGCCATCCTGCGTGGTGAACTGCAGTTCAAAAATGGACTCCGCCGAGCCTTCTTCCTCAAAGTTATCATTATAATTTTCATTGAGCTGGTAATCGCCGTTGCTGATCAGCGAATCGGCGTAGGCACGGGCGCCGGCCCAGTCTTTCCGGTACAGGTATACCCGGGCGAGCAACGCCTGGGCAGCAGCCCGGGTAACGAAGTAGCGCTCGTCGTCATCCGGCAGGGTTCCGGCGGCGTTGTCCAGGTCTTCGATGATCTGGCTGTAGGTAGCGCTGACGGTGGCCCGCCCCACCGAAGCGGCCGTGCTGCGGTCCAGCACCTCCGTAAATACCGGCACACCGTAGACGGAGCCTTCGTTGAAGAACTCGCCGAACTGGCGCAGCAGGTCGAAATAGGCCGAACCCCGGAAATAGTAGGCCGTGCCTTCGATCCGGCGCCGGTCCTCCTCGCCGATACCGTCGATGCCATCGATGCTGGCCAGGATATTGTTGGCCGAGTTGACGATGTTGTACAGGCCTACCCACACGTCTTCGATATAGGGGTTGGTCGTCGGCACACGGGCGTCGGCCAGGTCGGCATATCGTTCGCGGAAGCCGGTGGCAATGGCGTTGCCGCCGAGCAAATCCCCGACAAGGACAAAATCGCCGCCGTACAGGTTGACGCCCTGAAAGCTGTCGTATAGCCCAATGGCCGCCGCTTCCGCCGTTTCCTTGTTGACGATGGCCTGCGAGGTGATGATCTCGTCGTCCAGCTCCACGTCCAGGAAGCCGTTGCAGCCAGCGCCCAGAAAGGCTGCCGCCGTTAG
>JAGFJD010000258.1 GCA_024102975.1 Phaeodactylibacter sp.
ACAGGAAGAAGTAACCATAAAGTTCGCCGGCGATTCGGGCGACGGGATGCAGCTGACGGGTACGTTGTTCACCGACAACACGGCCCTGAGCGGCAGCGACCTGGCGACCTTCCCCGACTTCCCGGCGGAAATCCGCGCCCCGCAGGGCACCCTGGCCGGCGTGTCGGGCTTCCAGCTGCATTTCGGCAGCCGGGAAATCCTCACCCCGGGCGACGAATACGACGTGCTGGTGGCCATGAACGCCGCCGCCCTGAAAGCCAACCTGGACAGGATGGAACCCGGCAGCACCGTGATCGTCAATACCGACGGGTTCGACAAGAAAAACCTGCGCCTGGCCAGGTACGCCGAAGAGCAGAACCCCCTGGAAGACGGCACCCTCGACGGCTTCGAAGTGTACGAAATCCCCGTCGCCAAACTCACCCGCGAAGCCCTGAAAGGATCCCCGCTGAGCACCAAGGAGAAAGACCTGGTCAAGAACATGTTCGTCCTGGGCTTCCTCTACTGGCGCTACAACCGGCAGATGGATTCGACCATCGAATACCTCAGCGCCAAATTCGGGCGCAAGCCGGACATCCTCGACGCCAACATCGCCGTGCTCAAAGCGGGCTACCACTACGGCGAGACGACCGAAACCTTCACTACCCGCTACGACGTGAAGGCGGCGCCCCTGGAACAGGGCACCTACCGCAACGTCATGGGCAACGAAGCCCTGGTCATCGGCCTGATCACCGCCGCCCGGAAGGCGGGCCTGCCACTCTTTTACGGCAGCTACCCGATCACCCCGGCCTCCGACGTGCTGCACGGGCTGGCCCAGTACAAGCACTTCGGCGTGCGCACCTTCCAGGCCGAAGACGAGATCGCCGCTATCTGCGCCGCCATCGGGGCGGCCTATGGCGGCAACCTGGCGGTGACCGGCACCTCCGGCCCGGGCATGGCCCTGAAGACGGAAGCTATGGGCCTGGCCCTCATGCTGGAACTGCCCCTGCTGATCTGCAACATACAGCGCGGCGGTCCCTCCACCGGCCTGCCGACCAAAACCGAACAGTCGGACCTGCTGCAGGCCCTCTACGGGCGCAACGGCGAAAGCCCCCTGCCGGTGATCTCCGCCAGCTCGCCGGCCGATTGCTTCGAGGCCACCTTCGAAGCCGCCCGCATCGCCCTGCAGCACATGACGCCGGTCATCCTGCTCAGCGACGGATATATCGCCAACGGGGCGGAACCCTGGAAGTTCCCCAAAGCCGAAGATATCCCCGAGATAAAAACTGAATTCAAAAAGCTCCCGGAAAACGGAGAACCCTTCCTGCCTTACGGCCGCGACGAACGCTTCGTGCGCGAATGGGCCATCCCCGGCACCAGGGGCCTGGCGCACCGCATCGGCGGCCTGGAAAAACAGGCGGGCACCGGCGAGGTGTCCTATGACCCGGCCAACCACGAATACATGGTCAAGGTCCGGGAAGCCAAAGTGGAAAAGATCGCCGACTTTATCCCGCAACAGGAGCTAACCGCCGGGCCGGAAAAGGGCCGGGCACTCTTCCTGGGCTGGGGATCCACCTACGGCGTGATCCGCTCCGTAGTGCAGAGCCTGCTGGATGAAGGGTACGAAGTGGCGCACGCCCACCTGCGGCACCTGCGCCCCTTCCCGCGCAACCTGGGGGCTATGCTCGACAATTACGAAACCATCATCATCCCGGAGATCAACAACGGACAGTTGTCGAAGGTCATACGAGAGAAATTCCTGCGGGAGGTAGTGCCTTATAATAAGATACAGGGGGTGCCAATCACCAAAGCGGAGCTGAGGGATTTTGCGAAGCAGGTTTTGGGGCAGTAAAGACTTGACAAGTTTACCGGTGGCTGCGGGACTGGCAGCAAAACGAGATTTATGGAGAAGTTACTGTTAAATTACCAATAAATTTGGAGTGTTCGCGAGCGTCTATAAGACGCGATGCGGGGCAACCTACCAGTCTCCGACTGGCGTAAGTTAACCTCCTTTGCGGCTCGCGCAAGTCTGGAGACTTGCTGATTATGCCGCATCGAGGCTACAGCCTCTCGCGAACATTACGTAATATAATTGTCTACCCCTGCCAAGCCTTGACATCCAAATTTTGAAAAAACTATGTCGACAACAAACGGAACCATACCATTGGCCGCCAAAGATTTCGCCACCGACCAGGACGTGCGCTGGTGCCCGGGCTGCGGGGATTATTCCATCCTCAAGCAGGTGCAGACGGTATTCGCCGAGCTGGGCCTCGACCGCGACCAGGTGGCCATCATTTCCGGCATCGGATGCTCTTCCCGGTTTCCGTATTACATGGAAACCTATGGCATGCACTCCATCCACGGGCGCGCCACAGCGGTGGCCTCCGGCCTGAAAATGGCCAACCCGGACCTGCACGTCTGGGTGATCACCGGCGACGGCGACGGGCTGTCCATCGGCGGCAACCACCTGCTGCACCTGCTGCGGCGCAATTTCAACGTCAACGTCCTGCTCTTCAACAACCAGATCTATGGCCTGACCAAAGGGCAGTACTCGCCGACTTCCGAAGAGCACAAGGTGACCAAATCGACCCCCCTCGGCTCGCTCGACCACCCGGTCAACCCGCTGGCCTTCGCCCTCGGCGCCGAAGGGACTTTCGTAGCCCGCGCTATGGACCGCGACCCGAAACACCTCAAGGAAATGATCCGCCGCTGCCACGAACACCAGGGAACTTCCTTCCTGGAAATCTACCAGAATTGCAACATCTTTAACGACGGCGCCTTCTTCGCCTTCACCGATAAGGAAACCAAACCCGAAACAACCGTCTTCCTGGAGCACGGCCAGCCCCTGCGCTTCGGCAAAAATATGGAAAAGGGCATCCGACTCGATTGCTTCCGCCCCCGGGTGGTCGACCTGGAAAAGGACGGCTACTCTCCCGGCGACCTGTGGATACACGACGAGACGGATATCTACAAAGCGCACGCCCTGGCCCGCTTCTTCGACCTGCCCGGGCAGCAGGCAGGGGAGGCCCTGCCGCGCCCCTTCGGCGTGCTCTACGCCGCCGAGCGCCCTTGCTACGAAGACCTGCTTTACGGCCAATTGAAGGAGGCCGTCGGCAGGAAAGGGGAGGGGAATCTGGATGAACTGCTGGCGGGGGGGACGACGTGGGAGATTGGGTGAGTTTTTGGGGGGAATTATAGGGCCCATCCTTGCTCTGGCCTTGATGTAATACTCGCGTTGGGCCGGGCTTTGGCTCCTTTGCAAAATGAGCAAATGGTGCCCCCAGGGAATTTCTGCAACAGCTTGTCGCAGATTTGGTGAATCTTTATACGTTCTTTACCTCACCTTCGAAGCGCCTTCCTTCTCCATCGCCGTACCCAAAGCCAGCGCCTTTTTCACCGCAGGCAGCAATTCCTCTTTTCCTGCCTCCACTGGCTTGCCGAACAGCCCGCTCTTATTTACAGGCGTAACGGTATACCTCCCATTCTCCTCTGTAATGTCAGCGCCAATGCCTAGTTCCCGGTGGGATTTTATTCCCAGGGCCCGGTAATAGGCTTTTTCCTCTTCCCTGGTGAGCGCCCGGCGCGGTACGCCGCTCCTGGAATGGGTGAAAGCTTCAAAAAGGGCGCGCTCGAACACCTCGTCCGTTACATCCGGTTCGAGGATGGTATAGGGACCGGTGGCCATGCCAAGCCCGTCGGACGTAAATTCGAGGGGGTGCAGGCGGATTTTGTCGCTGAGGAAGATGTTGATGCCTTTCATGCTACATTTCAATTATTCTTACCGTGATGTTGTTGAGGCGGCCGTACTCAACCGCTTCCTCCAGAAGCTTTTTCTGCTCCGGGCTTGCCCTGCCTTTTGGGATGACTACCTCCAGTTCTTTTTTTGCCGTCCCGGGTACTCTACGCAAGCCTCTGGTGGCCCCATCGAAATCGATGAGTTTGTTAATATACTGTTTTACCTTCGAAAGAAGTTTCTTTCCCCGGTAAGTTTTTTGGGTCAGGTCAATGGATTTTACAC
The DNA here is from genome assembly GCA_024102975.1 of Phaeodactylibacter sp. Lineage (GTDB taxonomy): Bacteria > Bacteroidota > Bacteroidia > Chitinophagales > Saprospiraceae > JACJXW01. The sequence goes on from JAGFJD010000258.1 coordinate 3,995, forward strand.
TGATCGCCGTTCCGTTTCTGTATATATCGACTACGGGAAAATTCCCGGGGAGACGGTCGGGCCCGGCCCGGATGATCTCGATCTCCGTCCCGCGTTTAACCGGCGGGAGCTTCCATACCTTTGAAACGCTCTTACCGGACAGGCGGGGCATTTGTTTGACCAAAAACCGGCCGGCCACAGGAAAGGCTCCTATGATGACAACCAGAAGCCTCAGGAGAAGCTTCTTCATAGCTGCACCGGTTGGTTCCAGGCAAATAATAAACTACCTGTATCAGACTTCGCGTTTGATACGGTCCTGCAAAAAAGGCCTGTTGAGTTTGGTTTCAATCGGGCACTTGCCGGCATACAGCAGTACCCCTCGTTGCAAAAGCGGACAATTTCTTTTACATTCGCCATAGCAATTATGCTTAGTGGGGACGGATCGGTTGTACTCAGTTTCCACCCTGAAACCGGCCGTCCCCCAATTAAAAAATCCTTACTTTTTCTTCTTCCCGGCTACTACTCCGTAGTGCTTTTTCAGGATCGAATTAATGATAAAGGATGTTGAACGCTCTTGTTCCTCAGCATCCCCCTCCACCAATTCTTTCACCTGCTTGTCCAGATAAATGGTTGTTGAAACGCCTTTCTGGCCTTTTCCGCCTGGATCTTTTCTTTTTTCATCCTGCGGCATAAGTTGGGTTTGTCTGATACAAATATAGGATTTATAATAGAATGTGTTAGAAATTAGGTGGAGGTAATTTTAGGTAATTTCAGGGGCGATTGGGCGACAAGCCAGGAGAGCATGATAGCAGAGTCCTCTTTCCACCGTACTGTGTATTTACTATGTATTCCTCCTACTCTACCCTACTAAAATTCAGGTAGTGGTAAATTGTTAGGATTTATTTGCATCCAACGCAGGAATCGGATCACCAAATCGAGGAACAACTGAAAATTTCGTTTCCAAACTCTTCGTAATCCCTCCCTGACGATGTCGATTCCCTTGCGCGAGAAGCTGTTTTCTTTGTAGCCGTGGTTTTTTACCGGGATAGTTCTGCCTCGCAGGTGTTCATGTAGTCCAATATTGGCTACAATAGCATAGGCGATGCAAACCAAGGCCACCAGTTTCTTGAGTTTGTCTAAGTCGTTGAGGTGGGTGGACTCCAAATCAAAGCCTCGCTTCTTCACGTTCTGGAAAAAACATTCGATTCGCCAACGCTTCTTGTATAGCTGTGCTAAGAACTCCGCCTTGGCAGTACCGAATAGAAACAGCAAATCGCCATCCTTAAGGCGTTTGGCATACAGGTTCCCCCAAATGCCGTCGACCATACAACTGCTTAGGCGCAATGTTTTTCGGCCTTGCAGCAATTCCTCAACCGTATGGACGTACTCGTTAATCCCCGCCTGACGGGTGATTTTATGGTGCTTTGGCACACGCACACAAAAATGGATACCTTGATCTTTTAGGAACTTAAGCCAACGATGGCCGATAAACTCCCGGTCGCCAAGGAACAGCCCGATGCGCCCAGCTAATAGCCTGATGCACTTTTTGAGCAGGCTGATCCGGTCAGTTGTATTAGAGTTGCCACTATTATTATCCAGCAACTCCCAGTACAAGGGTACGGTAATGTGCTTACAACGCACTACTATCATCAGGATATTGACTTGACATTTGCCAAAGTCCCATTCGGTCCGGTCTATACATAAGGTTACTTTCCCTCTTTTGGGCAAGAACATGGCTAACAATATGGTCAACTGCTCATAGTCAAGCGATACCTCCCGGAAGAAATCTTGTATCCTAACCTCATTCGAAGAGGCTTTGGCCTCGTCGTTGAGTGCTTGGGCTATCTCACAAAATTGCACCGAACGCGTTTTGATCATCGCCAGAACAAATAGCACAATGAATTTCTTGTGTGCCAGGTTCTTGACGATTGGCGCCTTGTCCAAAATAGCCGTAACTTCGGCGCAGCAATATTGCTTCATAAGGAAGTTCGTTCGTTTTTTATGTTTCGCAACACAAAAATGACGCTTCCTTATGTTTTTTTGTAACCCTATGCGGATACAGGGCTAAAAAGCCCTGCCCCAAAGGGGGCCGCCATGTGGAAGGGGCGAAACAAGCATGGTGTCGCCCTTACAGGGCTCAAACCGCCTTCCATTGTGTTCCTGGGGCGTTGCCCCAGGCAATGATCTTTCACCCCTGCGGGGTTTTGCAGCCATTTAGCCTTGGATTCGCATAACCCTCTAACTTTTTAGTAGGGTAGAGTACCGCCAGGTTTCCCCTTTATACAAAAATATGGCAGGAGAGTAGAAATACACCGAAATCATCAATCCACCCTGTATGAAGACGCCATTGCCTACGCTGTGAAAAACCTGGCCATTGAATTGGACATTGACGTAGAAACCTACGATCTTTCCCTTGAGGATTATGTGGCGATCGTGGAAGCGGCGGAACAGAAATTCAGTAACTGCCAGCAGTACCGTTTATATCCATTAGCGCCAAGGCCTTATTCGTGTTACACTAGTACCTCCCGGCCGACGGTTATTCTGCATCCGGGGCAGACCTTCAAGATCGGGTAGACCTGTGGGGATCAAAAGTCGAGGTATGGGTCTGAATTGCCAGAGCCGGGCCTGAAATACTTTGAAGAATTTGAAGGTAATATTTTTGAAGTTCTGGTGGCTGAATATGTTAAATTGGTGCTCTTCAGAGTCAGTCCTGAAAGAAAAGAGATCATAAAAAACAACCAACTCTCCGAAACGGAAATGCAACTCCCGCCGGGGAATAAAATCCTGAAATGATCATGATATCCGTTTTCGTAAATAAGGAAACCGATGAAGCTACCATGAAGCTTTACCATATATTGGATGGCCTCAACCTGCCGGATAATGTCAATATTACCATCAATAATTTAAAAGGCGCGAAAAGCGGCATCCTCCGGGAAGATGGCAAAGTGGTGGATATCTCGCTGGCCAATTGCTATACCCTGGAGGATGTAGTGCGGGAACTGGTGGGTTTAGTGGCGGAACAATAAAGCTCAATCCACCCTAACATACTTTTGCTTACAGGGTTCTATGCAGGGAAGGTTCAGGATGAGTTCCCGGCCGTTCAACTCGAAGGTGATGTTTCTGCCGGCTTCCGTACAGTCGGCCGGCGTTATTTTGTTCTCCTCCATCGAGTAGGTTCCGGTCCCCTGGCCGGCGCCGCCCGAAGCAGCCGGGCAGAGGCTGGAAGTGGACGTAAATGTCCCATCCCGAAAGAATTCGATGGACTGTTGAGCGGTGGCCTCTTTAAACTCTCCCTGGCCGTCTCCGATATCGATCAGTTCTTCCGTCAGTTTCCATTTGCCGATTATGCCGGCATTCTCGTTTCCCGGACAAGAGAATAACACAAAAGACGCGAGGGCAATGATGATCAGGTTTTTCATTGATAATGAGTTTAGTGATGGCAATAAAATCCATCATAAGACAACCTTCGGGAGCTCCCGGCCGCACCGGTGGAGACTTGACAAGTTTTCAAAACTTGTCAAGTCTCCATTACAATGTCCGGAAGTATGCGCGCTACTCCACCACCACCCGCCGGTACGCCCTGCTCTCTCCCGCCATTACTTCCAGCACATAAACGCCCGCCGGCAATTGCCCCAGCTCCAGCCTCTGCTGCCAGTAACCGGCATGGAAGCTGTCTTCCATCCCAAATACGCTTTGCCCCACCACATTCAGCAGGTTCAGCCTTAGCACATCCGCAGGCTGCCCCTGTAGGCGTACAGTAAACGCACCACTGTTCGGGTTCGGAAAGAGGCTCAGCTCTTCCAGCCACGACTCATCCGCCAGGCCGGTGACGACAGCCACGACTTTGGCCTCGGCAACGGCCTCCCCGCAGGCGTTGGTAACGGTGAGCGCCACTGTATATTCTCCTTCCTGAGCATAGGTGTGCTGCGGGTTTTCTTCCTGGCTGACGGCCCCGTCGCCAAAGTCCCAGTTGTAGGACAAGCCTGCTCCTGTCGACGTGTTCGCCAGCACCAGGGTCAACTCCTGTATATCATAGTCGAAAGAAGCCTGTGGCACGTCGATGACGGTGATCAACCCAATCTCCTCCTGGCTGTTCTGCCCAAAGGCATTGCCCACCGTCAGGCTTACGCCGTACACGCCGGGCTGCCCGTACACTACCGTAGGGGAGGGCTCGGCAGAAGTGGCCGGCGTACCGCCGGGGAAGGACCACGACCAGCTGGTCACCGTCTCCTGGACACCCCCGTCGAAGGTGACGGACAGCGGCGCGCAGCCTTCGGTGACGGAAGCGGAGAGGTCTGGCGCCGGCGCCATGCCGGTGAGGGACACTACCTGCTCTACGGTATCTGTGCCGCATTCGTTGGCTGCCAGCAGGGTTACGGTATACTCGCCGCCCAGGCTGTAGGTATGCTGCGGTTCTGCAGCGTTGCTGCTGTTGCCGTCGCCAAAATCCCAGGCATAGCTGTCGGCATTATCCGTGGTATTGGTGAAAATAACAGTGGCTTCGTCGGCAACGTATTCGAAGCCTCCCTGGGGCGGGCCCTCCACCAGAACGGCATCCTGGAGGGTAAAGGTGCCCGAACCGGCGGCATTGCTGGCTACCAGCGTGACGGAAAAAAGCCCCGGGGTTTCGTAAGTGACGGTGGGATCGGGCTCCGTCGACGAGGAAGGCGTTCCGCCCGGGAAGGACCAGGAGACGCTCTCCTCATTTTCCGAGTTGTTCTGGAAGGTAACGACAAGAGGCGCGCAGCCCTCGCTGCCGGCAACGGTGAAGCTGGCGACCGGAGCGGCCAGGTCCAGGATGACCGTGCTTGCCGTTGTTGCCATGCCGCATTCATTGGCGGCGGTCAGGGTCACTACATATTCGCCGGGAGTCCCGTAAGTGTGCCCCGGGCTGAATGCCTGGCTGCTGCTGCCGTCTCCGAAATCCCATTGGTAACTCTGGCTGTTGCCGGAGGTATTCGTAAACTGCGCCTCCAGTCCGTTGACCTGAAAAGTGAACCCGGGATCAGGCCGGCCGTTGACGAACACCTCGATGGTATCCTGGCTCACTCCGGCGGCATTGGCGGCTTCCAGAATGACGAGGTAGGTTCCCGGCGTGGCAAAAGTGAAGGATGGATTTTGTTCGGCAGAAGCATTGGGCATGGCACCAGCCGCCGTCCAGGCCCATGCGGTGGTATTGCTGCCCGACAGGTCGCTGGCCTGAACGGTAAGAGGCGTGCAGCCTTCGGCGACATCCAGCTCGAAAGCCGCAGTGGGCGGCGTGACGATGGTTACCTCCTGGCTAATGGTATCGCTGCCGCAGCTGTTGGCCGCGATGAGCTGCACGGTATAGGTTCCATCCTGCGCGTAATTGTGGGTTGGTTCCGCTTCGGCGCTGGTATTGCCATCGCCAAAGTCCCAGAAGAAGCTATAGGCATCCAGGCTGTTGTTGGACAGGCTCAGGGTAGCCTGCCCCAGGGTGGTACCGGCATCAAAGGCTGCTTCCGGAAGGCCGCCAACGGTTACCATGATAGAACTGGCACTTTGCCCGGCGGCATTGGCCGCTTCCAGGGTGATGGTATAATTACCCGGAGTATTGAACGTAAATGCGGGGTTCTGCTCGTTAGAAACGCCAGGTGTGGCGCCGGGCGCCGTCCAGGCCCAGGCGGTGGTATTGCTGCCCGACAGGTCGCTGGCCTGCACGGTGAAGGGGGCACAGCCGGCCACAGCGTCCAGCTCGAAGGCGGCAGTGGGCGGGGTGACGACCGTTACATCCTGGCTGCTGGTATCGCTGCCGCATTCATTCGTGGCGATGAGCAGCACGGTGTAGGTGCCGTCCTGAATATAATTGTGGCCGGGTTCCGCCTCAGTGCTGGTATTGCCGTCGCCGAAGTCCCAGAGATAGCTGTTGGCATCCAGGCTGTTGTTGGATAGGCCCAGGGCGGTTTGCCCCAGGGTGGTGCTGGCCGTAAAGGCCGCTTCCGGGATGCTGCCGACGGTTACCGTTGTGGAGCTGCTGCTTTGCCCGGCGGCGTTGGCGGCTACCAGGGTTATGGTATAGGTGCCCGGAGCATTAAAGGTAAAAGCGGGGTTCTGCTCGCCGGAAGCATCCGGGGTGGCGCCGGGCGCCGCCCAGGCCCAGTCGGTGGTGTTGCTGCCCGACAGGTCGCTGGCCTGCAAGGTGAAGGGGGCACAGCCGGCCACAGCGTCCAGCTCAAAAGCAGCCGTCGGCGGGGTGACGATGGTAACTTCCCGGGTGGCCGTGTCGCTGCCGCAGCTGTTGGTGGCGATGAGTTGCACGGCGTAGGTGCCGTCCTGAGCATAATTATGGCCGGGTTCCGCCTCGGTGCTGGTATTGCCGTCGCCGAAATCCCAAAAATAGCTGTCGGCATCCAGGCTGTTGTTGGACAGGCCCAGGGCGGTTTGCCCCAGGGTGGTGCTGGCCGTAAAAGCCGCTTCCGGGATGCTGCCGACGGTTACCGTTGTGGAGCTGCTGTTTTGCCCGGCGGCGTTGGCGGCAACCAGGGTTATGGTATAGGTGCCCGGAGCATTGAAAGTAAAAGCGGGGTTCTGCTCGCCGGAAGCATCCGGGGTGGCGCCGGGTGCCGTCCAGGCCCAGTCGGTGGTATTGCTGCCCGACAGGTCGCTGGCCTGCACGGTGAAGGGGGCGCAGCCGAAATCCGCCCCCAGCCCGATAGCGGCGGTTGGGGGCGTGACCACCTCTACCAGTTGGGTCAGCGTATCGCTGCCGCAGTCGTTGAAGGTGACGAGGGTTACCGGATAAATGCCATCCGTACCGAAGTCGAAAGCAGGGTTGGCGTCCGTACTGGTCGTACCGTTGCTGAATATCCAGATCAGGGAGTCGGCGTTGCCGGATTGATCTTCGAAAGTGGCCTCCGTTTCCCCAATGATATAGTAGATGGCAAAATCGCTTTGCGGGCCGGCTTCGATCGTGATGTTTTGCGTAATGGTATCGCTGCCGGCGGCATTGGCGGCGACCAGCGTTACGGTATAGTCGCCGGCGTTGTTGAAGCTGACGATTGGGTTGGCGAGGGTGGAGCTGGTCGGCGTCCCCCCCTGGAAGGACCATTGGAAGGACCCTGCGTTGGGGCTGGACGCGTTGGCGAACTGGACCTCCAGCGGGGCGCAGCCGGAAAGCACGCCGGCTGAAAAGGCCGCTGTCGGCGCCGTAGTGACTTCGATATTCTGAACCATTTCATCCGTGCCGCATTGGCTGGAGATGGTTAGGGTAACTGTATAGTTTCCGTCGGCGGCGTAGGTATGGGCGGGATCTTCCTGGCTGCTGGTTGTGCCGTCGCCGAAGTCCCACAGCCAGTCATCAGCGCCGGCCGAGGTGTTGTTGAACTGGACACTCAGCCCACCGGAGGCATATTGGTAAGTAAAGCCGGCCGACGGGTTGGGCAATATGGCGATGTAGGTGGGCAATACGTAGTTGGAGGTCGTGCCCACGGCGTTGGTCACCGTCAGGGATACATCGTAGGCGCCGGGCGTTTCGTAGGTGACGGCCGGGTTGGGCTGATCGGAAACGGCGGGCATGCCGCCTTCGAAGGCCCACTGCCAGGCTACCGGCGCGCCGGTGCTCACGTCTGTAAAATTGACGGTAGAGCCGGCGCAGCCCAGGGCATTATCAGCGGAGAAGCCCGCCTGCATCGGCAGTTCCACAATGACGAATTCCTCGAAAGAGAAGGCGCCGCAGGCATTGGTGGTCGTCAGGGTGACCAGGTAGAGGCCATCGGCAGGGAAGGTATGCACCGGGTTGGTGGCGTTGCTGAAATCGCCGTCGCCAAAGCTCCACTGGAAATCCTGGGCGTTGACGGAAGTATTGGTAAAGGAAACCGCCAGGCCGTTGGCCGAGTATGAAAACTGCGGCGTCGGGCTCAGCGCGACGGTGATGTAGTCATCCATCACGATGGTATTGGCCCCGCCGCTGTTGGAGACGGTGAGGATGACGTCGAAGGTGCCGGGCGTGTTGTAGGTCACCGTCGGGGAGAAGCTGGACGAGGAGGAGGGGCTTCCGCCGGGGAACTGCCAGCTGATGTTGTCGACCTGGCCGCCGGAGATGTCGCTGAAACTGACTACCAGGGGCGTACATCCGCTGGTGACGTTGGCGGTGAGCGCCGGGCTGGGCGGGGCGACGCTGCCACAGGCGGCCAGGCAGCCGGGGAAGCTGATGAGGCTGTTGACAAAAGAGTTGATGCTGGCACGGGACTGGGCAGACCAGGTATTGGTGAAATTGACCGACGGCGACATGATGAAGTTGGAGCCCGGCGCATCATGGCCCGAGCCGAAGTTGTGGCCGAGTTCGTGCGCCTGCAGCACCCGGAGCAGGGCGCTGCTGGTGCTGAAATTTTGCAGGATGTTGTACCGGTTGCCGGTACAGACGCTGCCGACCCAGGCTACGCCGATGGCGTCGCCGAAAAAGTCGCGGTCGGTCCACAGCGAAGCCACGTCGAAGTTGGCGCCGAAGCCGCCGCTGTTGCCCCAGATGGCAAAATCGTCGAGCAGCAGGCCGGCGCTGCGGGAGCTGGTCCATGGGTCGCAGTTGCTGCAGGCGGATACGAACATGGTGGCCACCGAAAAGAGCAGCTCGTGAGCAAACTCGTTGTCAAAGTTGGTCTGTACGTTATTCAGCACGCCCAGCATGAAGTTTTCAACACCGGTAACGCTGCCGAAGCGCTGCACCATCATGAAATCGGCGGCAAGGGCGATGTCCACCTGATAACAGGCCAGGATCCCCCGCCCGGCTTCCGGCGCCGGGAGCTCGTGGGCTTCCGGAACCTCATGCCGATCCTCTTCATTCCATCCGCAGGTGTAATTGCCGGTGTTGAGCACAGCGCCGGCGGGGTAAACCAGGTAAGTATCTTCCGGCAGGGTGCGGTCAAACGGCCATGCCGGCTCTATATAGTAGGTTTCTCCTGCCGACTCCACAAAGCCGTAGAGGAAATGCTCGTCAATGGTCAGGCGGGCCTCTCCGCCCTGCGGGCCGAGGACGGCGCCCCGGAAGGTCCTGGTTGCCGAGCGGGGCTGCTGCTGTTCTCCCTCCGGCTCAACAGCCACCAGCCGGTAATCTTCGGAACGGACATCCCTGGCTTCCAGGGCCAACCGCCAGGTATAGGTGCCGCCGAAATCCAGCTGGAACCGGAAATTGTCCGGCGAGCGCTGCGCATGGCGGTTCAATAAGGGGGCTTCAACCCGGAAGAGCTGGTATTCCGAGAACATCCGGCTGAAAACATCCGGGGAGGAGGGCGCCACCTCAGTGCCTCTGAAGGCGGGCTGGGCGGATAACAACCCGGAGATGGAAAGGAACAAAAGGGCGATGAGGTAGGTGTGCTTCATCTCAAATCTGTGTTTATGTGTTATTAGAGGGTGGCGGAAGGGCCGCACCCGATATTTACTTTTCAATAATGCAATAATGGTTTTCGGTTACAAAACCGGCCGTAGGTGTCTTCTGGCACTTTGGAGGGAAATTGTTTTTCGGAGTACGGTTCCTGCTGAAAGCAAAGCCGCCCGAAAATAACAGTTAATTGTTAATTGGAAAAGGCGAAATAAAAATTCGTCGCCCAGTTAACGATTGGAAATACTAAGCTTTTGTTAAAGAGGAGACGGACAGGCAACGTATTGGAGGGTTGGGGGTAACTTGGGGGGAGGTGTGTAAGTGTGTAAGTACCTGGACAGGAATACTTTGACATACATGGAAATAAGGAAATACATTGCACGCCCAAGTTTGGTGAGTATTTCAATGTATTTCCATGTGTTTCACTATTTCAGTCCAGGTACTTAAATGAGCATAAGCTGTAGCCGGGACATTTACACTTTTACACATAAGCACCTTTACACCCATAAACCATATCTTTGCAAAAAATGCCGATTTTCATATGAAAAAGACCATTCAATTAGCCTTACTGTTATTTGCGCTCGTTTTCGCTTTCCAGGTAGACGCCTATGGCCAGCGGGGCGGGAAAAAGAAATCCGATACCGACAAATACTTTGACGAGAGCGGAGGGTTTGCCCACCGGTTGTGGTACGGGGGAGGCTTCACCCTGGGGTTTTCCGGCAACAGCTTTTCCAGCATTTTCCAGTTTGGGCTCTCTCCTATGGTGGGATTCAAAGTCACAAATGAATTTTCGGTGGGGCCGCGCCTTTCCCTGCTCTATCTGCTGTACCGGGCAGAAACCGGAACGGTAGACGGAGTGCAGACTGCCAACCTGTTCAACTACGGCCTGGGCGCCTTCGCCCGGTATAAGATCACCCGCTCGATCTTTGCCCATGTGGAGTATGGCTTCGATAATGAGGTGGAAACGATCAACTACGACCCCAACGCCCGGGACTGGGTCACCAACCGGCAGCTCCGGAACAACGCCTTCATCGGCGGCGGCTTCAACGACGGCAACGGGATCTGGGGCTATGAGATTTACCTGCTCTACAACGTCCTGCAGGACGACAGTACGCTCGACCTGCCCTTCGATTTCCGTTTCGGCCTGACGTATAATTTTTAGGCAAATGATCTTCCGGGCGCCGATGGGGGCAGGAAGATCATTTGCCTGGAAGGGTATCCAGAGGAGCCAGTTGCTGTAAAAAACATCCAACAACTGGCCTTTATGGAAAGAACCCGGACCGGGAGAGATGGGATTCAGGCTACCACATGCCGCATGCACATTGCATGCAAGATGATTAATTCTGATCTTTACAAAAAAATCATGCCCACGCTACAGATCAGGAAACTGCCGGACTATATCTATCAGGCTTTAAAAACTGCGGCAGAACACGAAAGAAGAAGCCTGAGCCAGCAAGCCATCATCACGCTGGCAAAAGGCCTGGATGTGCCGCTTGATTTCCGGGAGCGCCGGAGAGAAGTATTGGATGAGATCAGGAAAGAGGCGCCCTTTTGGAAAAAATGGGCGCATGCTGACGTTGCTGCCTGGATCAGGGAAGACAGAGATAGCCGATGAAAGCCGTTTAGCAGCAATTTCTCATGTAAGGTGCGCACGTGGCGAAAAGATGCCACTAAAGCACTAAAACACCAAATCCGCACTAAATTTAGTGCGGATTTGGTGCCTTTGTGTCCGTCTCTATGAGGCGGATAAATTTTTGTGGCGATACGTGCATGCTCTACATGAGAAATTGCTGACCATATAGTGGCCTTTGGTGTAGCCAGGGGTTTTCGCATAGAACACATAGGCGGCACAACCTATATGGCCTGCTGATGCCACCCTGTGCGGCCAGCCCTTTAGAAAAAGCTAACGTAAAACTTATGTGTAAACCGTAGTTCTACGGGACTAAGGGGACACAGCTGTTACCCTTTGCCTTTTTCAACCACACGCAAAACGTTACAATTAGTAAAATGTAACCGCCTGAGTACTGGAGCGCGGGCCTGCGCAGGCCCGCGCTCCAGTTAAAATAAGCAGGATTACGGCCTGGCCACTATCAAGCGCTCCGCTTTCACCTCCGCCCCGTTGATCAGGCTGACGACGTACAGGCCGCCGCTCCAGCCGCTGATCTGTACCTCGTAGCGGTTCTCGCCGGGGGTGGAAGCTACGCGCGCCGCCTGCACCATCCGGCCGTTGCCGTCGAGGATGCGGAGGGTGCTCACGGCTTCGGCATCCGGCCCCAGGGTGAAGCGGACTACGGCATAGTCCACCGCCGGGTTCGGCGCCAGTTGCAGGGCCAGGATGCCTGCCGTCCGTTCTGACGGCGACGGGCCATCCGTCCGGGTTACGGTAACGAAGTTGTCCGAAAGGCTCCAGCAGTCGTCCGTCAGCATAGCGATGGAGGCCGTATCGCCCGGCATGGCAATCAGGTTGCCGGTATAGGCCAATCCCCAGACCCGGCAAACGCCCGGCGCGGCGCCTTCAAAGTCGTAAGTGTCGCCGCTGATCACGTCCAGGATGACGTTGTCCTCGTCGGTGAGGACGAACACGAAGTTGGAGTTCGAAGCGCCTACGCTGATGAAGCTGACCTCGTCCGGTATGCTGTCGCCCACTACCACACTCACGGCATCGGCCGTATCGCTGGTGAAGACAGAGCCTCCATCCGGCGCTTCGCGGATAATGGTGATAAAATTCCCGGAAAGCTCGTAGCAACTGTCGGAAACCGGCGTCGTCATCAGGTCGTCATTAAAACCGATGGTGACCGGGCCGGTGACGGAAACGCCCCACACGTGGTAAACGCCCAAGCCGGCGCCCTCAAAGTCAATCACCGGGTTGATCACCTCGCCGACGATGACCCTGTCGTCTTCATCGGTAATGATGTAGCGGTACACCAGGTCCTGGCTGCTGGTCTGCATCTCCACGATGTCGGCCACCCCATCCATGGGGCACTGGTAGATGGTGTCCTGCCCTGCGGCCGCAGAGACGACGCCTCCGTCAACCTCCGGGCCGCGGCTCACCGAAACAAAGCCGGCGGACAGCTCAAAACAGCTGGTGGCCAGGTCGATGGCAGCGGCGTCTTCGCCAATGAGGTCGTTCAGCGTGCCGGTGTACGACAAGCCCCAGACGCGGTAGTTGCCAACGGGCAGCAGAGAGAAGTCGATCTGGCTGTCCGTATAAACATCCAGTACGATATTGTTCACATCAGTCAGCAGGAAAACGTAGGCGTTGATTGCCGTGCTGGTCGTGATGAATTCCACCACGCCGTCACTCGGGCCGAGGCAGACCAGGATGTCCGATTCCCCATCGCCGGTAGCCACCTGGCCGCCCTCCGGAAAGTCCCGGACGATCGTGATCACATTTTGCGAAAACGCAAAGCAGCCATCCGAAGGCGTAGCTTCTGTAATCACCTGCCCGACGTTGAGCGTCAGGTTGCCGGTGTAGGAAATGCCCCAGACTTTGGCAATGCCCATGCCGGCCAGCTCGAAGTTGAACATATTGCCCGGCGGCAGAAAACCGATAACGACATCGTTCTCGTTGGTAATGGCAAAAGCGTAATCAGCCGCCGTGGCGCTGGTCGTCGTAAAGAACTCCAGGTTGTCGGCCACGCCGTCGCCCACGCAGAGGTTGATGAGGTCCTGCCCGACGCCCAGGCTGGTGAAAATGGTGGCGCCATCAACGCCAATGGCGTTGATCTCCACAAAGTTGCTGGTCAGGTCATAACAATCGGTAGAGAGATCGATCAGGAAGATGTTGTCTCCGGGAACGAGGGACGGCTGGCCGGTGTACGACAAACCGTAGATGCGGTAAATGCCCGAAAGCGCCTGGTCGAAGTCGAACGTGGCGTCGTCCAGCGCGCTGATGATGAAGTCGTTCTCATCTGTGACAACAAAGATGAAGGGGTTGTCGGAAGCGCCGTCCACGATGAACGTGACACTGTCGGCGATGCCGTCGCCCACGCAGATGTCCAGATTGACCGGCCCGGCCTCGGTACCGATCTCGCCGGCCTCCGGCGCCTGCCGGATGATGGTGATGAAGTTGTCGGACAGGTCAAAGCAGTCGTCGCTCAGCGTGTTGATATCGAGATTGTCGCTAACCTCGGCGAGGAGGTTGCCGGAATAGGCAAGCCCCCATACCCGGCATTCTCCGGCCGGGGCATCCTCAAAGTCGAAGCTGTCGCCGGCCGGCAGGGCCAGGATCTCGTTCTCGTCGTCTGTAATGATATATATGTACTGGCCGGCGGTGCCTGTGCTGTCAAACATCACGACATCGGGATTGCCATCGCCGGGGCAGGTGTAGCGGATGGTGTTGCCGTTGGGCATGGCCACAGTGCCGCCTTCCGGCACTTCGCGGATGACGGTGATAAAGTTGTCGGACAGGTCGAAGCAGTCGTCGCTGAGGGCCACGGCGGCGGCGTTGTCGCCCACCGCTGCGGTGAGGTTGCCGGAATAGGCCAGGCCCCAGACGCGGCAGGTACCCGGAGGAGCGCTGTCGAAATCGAAGCTGTCGCCGGCGGGCAGGGCGAGGATGTTGTTGTCTTCGTCGGTGATGACGTAGGCATACAGTCCGCTCGTCCCCGCGCTGTCGAACATTACGACATCGGGGTTGCCATCGCCGGGGCAGGTGTAGCGGATGGTCTCGCCGTTGGGCATGGCCACGGTGCCGCCCTCGGGCACTTCGCGGATGACGGTGATGAAGTTGTCGGACAGGTCGAAGCAATCATCGCTCAGCAGAACGTCAGCAGCGTCATCGCCCAACTGGGCTGTAACCGTACCGGTGTACGCCAGCCCCCAGACGCGGGCGATGCCGATGCCGGCAAGGTCGAAGTCGACACTGTCGCCTCCCGGCAGGGCCAGGATGATGTTGTCTTCGTCAGTGACCACATAGACATACTGGCCGGCCGTGCCGCTGCTGTCAAACCGGATGATGTCCGGGTTGCCGTCGCCGGGGCAGATCGCCACCTCGGTTTCGCCGTCCTCGGTGGCCACAGTGCCGCCTTCGGGCGTTTCGCGGATGACGGTAATGAAGTTATCGGACAAGTCGAAGCAGTCGTCGCTGAGGGCCACGGCGGCGGCGTTGTCGCCCACCTGTGCGGTGATGTTGCCGGTGTAAGCCAGGCCCCAGACGCGGCAGGTGCCGGCGGGCGCGCCGTCGAAGTCGGCGCTGTCGCCGGCGGGCAGGTCCAGGATGATGTTGTTCTCGTCGGTGACCACGTAAGCATACGCGCCGCCGGCCGTTCCGGTGCTGTCGAACATAACGATATCCGCCACGCCGTCGCCGGGGCAGGTATACCGCACGGTCTCGCCGTTGGGCATGGCCACGGTACCGCCGGCGGGCGTTTCGCGGATGACGGTGATGAAGTTGTCGGACAGGTCGAAGCAGTCGTCGCTGAGGGCCACGGCGGCGGCGTTGTCGCCTACCTGGGCAGTGACGTTGCCGGTGTAAGCCAGGCCCCAGACGCGACAGGTGCCGGCGGGCGCGCCGTCGAAGTCGAAGCTGTCGCCGGTTGGGAAGGCCAGGATGTTGTTGTCTTCATCGGTAACCACATAGGCGTATGGCGTAATGCCGGCGCCCAGGCTGTCGAACCGGACGATGTCGGGGTTGCCGTCGCCGGGGCAGGTATACCGGATGGTTTCGCCGTTGGGCATCTGCACCGTGCCGGCTTCCGGCTGCTGGCGCACCACGGCTATAAAGTTGTCGGACAGGTCGAAGCAGTCGTCGCTGAGGGTCACGGCGGCGGCGTCATCGCCCACCTGTGCGGTGAGGTTGCCGGTGTAGGCCAGGCCCCAGACGCGGCAGATGCCGGCGGGCGCGCCGTCGAAGTCGAAGCTGTCGCCGGCGGGCACAGCCAGGATGCTATTCAGTTCGTCGGTGATCACGTACGTGAAGGACGGGCCGACGGTTCCGGTGCTGTCAAACAACAGGATGTCGGGGTTGCCGTCGCCCGGGCAGGTAAAGGCCAGGTTCGTACCGTCGCTCAGGGCAACCGATCCGCCATCGGGCGCTTCGCGGATGACGGTGATGAAGTTGTCGGACAGGTCGAAGCAATCGTCGCTGAGGGCCACGGCGGCGGCGTCATCGCCCACCTGTGCGGTGATGTTGCCGGTATAGGCCAGGCCCCAGACGCGGCAGGTGCCGGCAGGCGCGCCGTCGAAGTCGGCGCTGTCGCCGGCGGGTAGGTCCAGGATGATGTTGTTCTCGTCGGTGATCACGTAAGTGTACGGGCCGGAGGTTGTTCCGGTACTGTCAAACATCACGATATCGGCCATGCCGTCGCCGGGGCAGGTGTAGCGGATGGTTTCGCCGTTGGGCATGGCCACGGTGCCGCCGTCGGGCGTTTCGCGCACGACGGTGATGAAGTTGTCGGACAGGCCGAAGCAGTCGTCGCTGAGGGCTACGGCGGCGGCGTCATCGCCCACCTGTGCGGTGATGTTGCCGGTATAGGCCAGGCCCCAGACGCGGCAGGTGCCGGCGGGCGCGCCGTCGAAGTCGGCGCTGTCGCCGGCGGGTAGGTCCAGGATGATGTTGTTCTCGTCGGTGATCACGTAGGCGTAGGAACCCGTGCCGGAGCCGGTGCTGTCGAACCGGACGATGTCGGGGTTGCCGTCGCCGGGGCAGGTATAGCGCAGGGTTTCGCCGTTGGGCATGGCCACGGTGCCGCCGTCTACGGATTCCCGGCGGATGGTGATGAAGTTGTCGGACAGGCCGAAGCAGCCGTCGGCCAGGATGGCGCTGGCAGCGTCATCGCCCACTTCGGCCAGCAGGGTGCCGCCGTAGGCGAGCCCCCAGACGCGGCAGGTGCCGACGTCGGCGCCTTCGAAGTCGAAGCTGCCGTCGTCGTCGATGGCCAGGATGATGTTGTCTTCGTCGGTGATCAGGTAGGTGTAATTGTCGGCGCCAACGGAGGTATTGATAAAACTGAATTCATCCGGGGTGCCGTCGCCGACGCAGGCAACGGCATCGGTACTGCCATCATCCAGCGATACCATGCCGCCGTCGGCTTCCTGGCGGATGACTTCAATGAAGTTTGCGGACAATTCGAAGCAGTCGTCGCTGAGGGCCACGGCGGCGGCGTCGTCGCCCGCCTGGGCGGTGAGGTTGCCGGTGTACGACAGGCCCCAGATTCGGCAGGTGCCGGCGCCGGCGCCTTCGAAGTTGGCCGAGTTGCCGTCGGGAATGTCGAGGATGATGTTGTTGTCGTCGGTAATGACGAAAGTATAGGCTGCCGGCGAACTCGTCAGGTTGGTGAAGGAGAGGATATCGTCCTGCCCGTCGCCGACGCAGACGGTGGCGGAGGTTTCGCCGTTGGTGAGTTCGACCGTGCCCCCGTCGGGCTGCGAGCGGATAATTTCTATGAAGTTCTCCGACAAGCCGAAGCAGTCGCCGGCAAGCGGGTCTACGCCGACGACATCGCCCGGGCTGGCCGTCAGGGTGCCGGCGTAGGAGATGCCCCAGACGCGGGAAATGCCGGCGCCTAGGCCATCGAAGTCGAAGCTGTTGCCGGCGGCTACGGCGAGGACGACGTTGTTCTCATCGGTGATGAGATAAGCGTAGTTCTGGGTGACGGCGGCGGTCGTGGTGAAGGTGACGACATCGGGCACGCCGTCGCCGACGCAGACCGTTTCAGAGGTATTGCCGTCGGCGGTGGCAATAGCGCCGCCATCGGGGGTGAAATTGGTGACGGTAATGAAGTTGTCGCTCAGGTTGCCGCAGAAGGAACCCAGGCCGGCGGTGGTGGCGTCCTGCCCGCGCCGGGCCGTTATCTGGCCCAGCCAGGAGAAGGCGTACACCCGGAAGGTGCCTCCGCCGAGGCCTTCGAAGCTGAGCATCCCGCGGACGCTCACCCGGATAATGATATTATTTTCATCGGTGATCAGGAAGCTGACCGGCATTGCCAGCGACGTCGCCGAGAAGTTGATGGCCTCGTCCAGGCCGTCACCCTCACAGGCTACAACCTGGTCGCCACCGCCTTCAACGGTGACTAATACGTCTATACATCGGGCTGGGAACTGCGAATAAGCATTTTGGCCGCCCCAAAGCATAAGGCCAAATGCCAGAAGTAAAATTCTGAACTTCATAGTAGCATTAGTTTTAAAATTATGATTCCGGCAAACGCTGGGCAAGGTACAGCGCGTGTCGTCGTGTAAACAATAAGGGGGGAATGAATAATAGCACCTGGTGGCCGGCGGAGCATTGGACGTACAGGCATTCAGCAAGCAGCAGGCAGGTTTCTCAAAGCAGGGACGGAGGCCGGGCTTCGCTTCAAAGGAATAATTCCGCCGGTGATTAAGGGATAATAGCCACAGCGAAGTTATTATATTTTTTTCTATAATAAAAGAGCTGTCGCGGGAATTTTTCAGCACCTGGGATTTCTACTTAACGGAGATTGGTGGAGCCTGGTTTCAACTTCACAAAATATAAAAAATAACAGACAAAACAAAGGCCTGGCTAGTTTATCTATTCAACGAGATTGATCAGGGTCCGGTAATCATCGAACGGAGCGTCTTCGTCTTTCATTTCCAGGAGGCCCAGCAGGTGTTGCCCGTCGTAGGCGTCTTCGAGGCTGGAGCGGGTTTGCTGGCACCGTATTTCGACCTCTCCTTTTCGGATTTGCTCCATACGCCAGCGGTAGGTTGCTTCCATGCGGCTGATGATTCGTTGGTTGGCCTCGACGAGGCCCTCATCGGGGGCGATGGGGTTGATGTCCCGGAAGGCGTGGTTGTTGCGTGCCAGGAGCAGCCCTTTTTCCATGATGAAATAGGCGGTATGGGCCCAGCTGTGTCCCTGGCCCAGGAGGCGGGCGTAGAGGACGAGCTGGAGGTCTTCCTCATTGCGGATGGTGCGTTCGCGGTAGCTGGCGCCCCGCCACTTGAGGTCTATGACTGCCCTTTCGTCGCCACGGGCCAGGACGAGGTCCGCCCGGCCGTTGATGGCGACGCCCAGGAAGCGGCCGTCCAGCGGCTTTTCGGTTTCCAGCACTTCCCATCCGTTTTCCCGAATGTGGCGGACCAGGCTCCAGGCGGCGTATTTGACTCGCTGGACGAAGCTGGCGCGTTCGGGCTCCTTGCCGTAGAGCAGCATTACCGCCCCTTCGCGCCGCAGCAGGCCGGCTGTTTCCCGGTCGATAAAAGCGTCTACCTGTTGCTGGCTCCATTGCCGGATATCCTCGCGCAGCAGTTTTTCGAAATAGCGGTGAGCCAGGTTGCCCATCAGGGTATGCTCTTTAACAATGCTGAGGATGGAAGATTTGCGCAGGCGGATCTGGTGTTTGAACACCCACTGATAAGGGTAATAGAACAGGTCGTTCAGGCTGCTGAAGGTTTCCTCTTCCCGCCGGTCCAGTTTGCCGGCGGAGCGGATTCGGATGAAGGGTTGCGGCCGGCCGAGGGCCCGGCGTTCGAGCGCGGCATATCCCGGGAGCCGGAAGAGGGCGGTGAAGGGGGCCGGCGGCTGCCCTTCGTCGATGTCCAACGTGATGGCATCCAGCCCTTTGAAGGTGGCCTGCAGGTCGCCGAACAGGGGATGGGGGTGGGCATCCTGGCCGTTGGCCATTTCCGGCAGGACGAGCATCAGCCGTTCTCCGCAGTGGAGGATAGGGCGCTTCCGCTGCCAGATGAGGCGGTTGTTTTCCAGGGCGGGGCCTTGCAGGAAAACGCCCTTTTTTTCCAGGCAGGCGATCTCCGGGCGGTACCAGCGGGAGAAAAAATGGACGGGTTCGTTCTGCGTGAAACCCCACCAGAGCAACCGGGGTACTTCGCCTATGACGGCATCCGGCCGCTGTACGTAGGGGAGGGCCTCACATTCTCTGCCGCGCAATTGTACCGGCGCCGGCTCGTAGATGGTGCGCACGATGCGTTCGAGTTCCAGGTTGGACAGCCGTTCTTCGGGCAGGGCTTCGAGCAGCTCGCGGACCCTCCTGGCCTGCTCGCTGAGCACCAGCAGGGAGTTGTTCCTGCTGCCTTCTTCTTCGAAACACTCGAAGGCCCACTGGGCCAGGTAGGCGAAGATATCGATGACTTCGCTTTTAGGCACGGACCGGGACATGTCGTAGCGCCGGCGCCGGAACCAGAAGTTGTACTGGAAGTTGATTTTCTCCAGGTCGATGCCGGGGTTGTGTTCTGCCCGTTCCCGCATTTCGTCGAAGTAGCGGGCGATGGTGGCCCGCCAGCTGTCGCTGTCTATTCCCGGGGTCTGCGCCATCTGGGCGGCGATGCGGTAGGCCAGTTCCGCTTCCAGGGGTTTGGCGGAGAGGGAGACGAACTCCATGATCTTGTACGGGTCGATCGGCTCCCAGAGGAAGACAGTCACGAGCTTGAGCACCTGAAGGGTGGGCCGGGCCAGGGAAGCGGAGAGCTGGCCCAGGCCGGGCAGGCCTTCCTGAATGAGGGCGTGGCCGAATGCCCCGTCCTGCCCGGGAATGACGCAGGCGGGGCGGAAGCCCGGGTTGAGGCGAAGCAACTGGGCCAGGTAGGCCGCCAGGCCCGATTCGCGCTTGCCGCGAAGCAGGAGCAGGGTGCCGTCGCCCTGCAGCAATTGCTTGCCCGGTTGGGGCGCTGCGCCGTTCAGCCGCTGCTGGAAGCGGGCCAGGTCGGTATCGCCTTCGATCCGGGGCGGAGGCAGTTGCCGGGCCTCTATGCCTTTCTGCTGCAGCAGGGACAGCAGCCGCTGGAAGTGAACGGGCAGGAGTTCCCGGGGTTCGTTGATGAAAAAAGCATCGATGGGCAACTGCCGGCGGGGCAGGGCTTCCAGCACAGCGGCGAAACGCCCGGCGTAACCCGGAGACAGCCCGCTCTCGCTTTCCCGGAGCAGTTGTTCCAGTCCGGCCAGGCACTGCAGGCGCTCCGGCTGGCCGGCCTCCGGCTGGAAATCCCAGCCGGCGAGCAGCAGCTCGTCCCGCCGCCTCAGCAGGTCGGCCGCCGTAGCGAACTGGTCGGCCTCAAAGGAGGGGCCGTAGAAGAACCCGGTGGCGGACTGCATCTGGGCCAGGATGGCCTGCCGGTACTGCTCAATGCGCAGGTATTCATCATCGGAGGGGTGCCCCAGCAGGCCAAGGTGGCTTTCCAGGAATTGCAGCAACCCCTGCGGGCCGAGGTGGAGCGCGCCGCCCACCGTATGATCCGGCAGGGGAAGGGCCGTATCGTCCAGCGCCATTCCGAAATAAACGTTCATAAATTTTCGTAGTCTTTTCTTGATTTCCGATGTTTGTGCAGGGAGTGCCGGCTGTTTCCGGCCGGCATACTGGAGTCTCCAGGCCGGAAACAGCCGAAGTGCCTGCCTGTTCAGGGCAGCATTTAGGCTGTCACCGATTTGCAGATTAAAGGTAATTATTTTGGTGGCACGCCAGGATTATAACGCATAAAAATTTATAACGCTATGAGTGCCAGCTATCGGATTTGGATAATTTTTTTAGTTCTTTTTTTCCATGCGCAGGCCGGGGAAGGGGCGGCGGCAAGAGTTATAGCGCCTGATGCTGATCAGGCGAGAGTGCATTCTATTAAGGAAGTACGCCTGGAAAAGGCGCGGGCCAGGCTGGGCGGAAACCAGGAGAAGTACGAAAGGCGCCTCGGGCGCCTGGAGCGGAAAATGAAGAAGCGGGGCCTGGTTGGCGAAAACCAGGAGCAGGACGTATGGAATGACGACAAATTCCGGCTGGGCGCCCTGCTGTTGCTGGTCGCTATCGGCCTGGGCATCATCGGGGCCATCATTTCCCTGGGCGGGCTGTTCAGTTTCATGGCGGGCCTGTTCGCCCTGGCGGGCATCGTGCTGCTCATCTGGAGCCTGGTGGAGTATTATGGATAGAGCGGGTTGGAAAATATGGTTATCTTACACTGTTAATTTGGAATCTCAAAATGAAACTTAGGTATTCAGGTATTATGGTACTTCGGAGTTGTGGCCTATCCATTCCCCAGGGTATATATTGCGGTAGGCAGGGAGTCCCGGCCCGGCCATAAAACCGAAACACCTAAACAATTACGAAACACGAAACATTATGGCAAAGCACATCAAAGCCCTGTTAGCTACAACGCTGTTGTTATTATGCACTTCGGTTACCCACGCTGCCGTACGCACAACCACCCCTCCTGCGGCGGAGGGGGCGGCGTTATCTGCAGAGCGGGCGGAAACCCCGGCTGCCCGAAACTGGGCGGGCCGCAAGTGGGACAAGCTGAAAAAGCGCATCGGGCGCAAGCGCGCCAAATGGGAAAAACGGCAGGCAAAAAGGAAAGCAGTACGGGGAGACGGAGACGAGGGCAAGAGCCTTTGGACGTCGCTCCCCTTCATTTTGGGCATTGTGCTGCTGGGGGCAGGCATCATTCTCGGCATTGCCGCTCTCAGCAATCCCCTGGGCGGTTTTTTCCACCTGCTGGCAGGCTTGCTGGTGGTGGCGGGCATCGTCCTGATCCTGTATACGGCGCTTCGGCACAGGGGCGTATAGGGTTAGCGGAACGGGGTTGTTGAGCGTTATTGGCCGGCCGCTTTTCACTGCGGCCACAGGTGGTTATTGCGGAGAAGCTGCCCGGGCCGCAGCCGGCGCTGTTCCGGCTGCGGCCCAAAAACAAAGGCCATTCCTGGAGTTTCCCCGGTATGGCCTTTGTTTTTGGGCCACAAAGTTCCTATCCGCCGGTTTCTTTTTTCAGTTCCTGGATCTGGCTGTCCCAGAGCCGTTTCTGGTCGTCGATCTCATCCTCATCGCAGAAGTCTGTAACGACGAGGATGGTCTCCCCGGTTACGGGAGACTTGGAAATGTCGAACTCGAGGTATTCCGATTCATCTTCGGCATCCAGCCACCGGAAGCGGATGCGTTCGTCTTCAATATCTTCGATGACTTCGGCCATTTCATCGGAACCGCTCCAGAAAAAAGTGAAGATGGTCCCCTGTATATCTACCTCATCACAAAACCAGCGCACCAGGCAGGCCGGGGTCGTCAAAAATTTGTACAGGATACTCGGCGAAGCCCGAAAGAGGTATTCCATTGAAAACTGTACGCGTTCCATACTTTGGTTATTGATTAAGTAGCAGGGGCCATAGAACAGCAAGGGTTATTCAGTTGTTATGCCCTTGAATTGATTCTTTTTCTTCTGACATGCTCAGGGGAATAGAACGGGAAAAGCATCTATAGCCGGAATGCCTGCCCACAATAAAAAATAAAAAAATGATTTTTCCAAAAAATAAATGAGATGCATGAAAGGAGGGAAAAGAACCGGTAGGGAACAGCAGCCGGGGCACCGCTTTTTTGGCTGCCCTAACAATCAACCAAACAGCTTTCTGCAAGGCCGCAAGGCCGCCAAATAATTCGTTGCCGGAAAGGCAAAAAGGAGTTCGGAAAGGAAAAAAACGGGCGGGGGAACCAATTGATGTCCCAGGTTGTTAAAACGACTGATGTTAACTTAATATTATGCAGCCCTTGACTAGAATGGTATAAACCCTTATTTTTGTAGGCTGTAATCTGTAACCTAATGGGTATAACACAACAGTGGGTAACATTACGCCAAAAAAATCTTCTCATCACTTTTACTGATACCAAAAGCTATTGCCCCACTTACATATCCCTGTCATATTCTCCCTATTACCCGCTTTCATCGCTTTTTCGTTCACCATTGTAAACTTAAAAACTATTTACGTACATGAGACAGCTTAAGATCACTAAGTCTATTACTAACCGAGAGAGTCAATCCCTGGAGAAATACCTCCAGGAAATAGGCAAAGTTGACCTACTCACCCCGGAAGAAGAAGTGGAGCTGGCCAAGCGGATAAAACAAGGTGATCAGGCTGCTCTGGAAAAGCTGACCAAAGCAAACCTGCGGTTTGTCGTTTCCGTAGCGAAACAATATCAGAACCAGGGCTTGTCCCTTAGCGACCTCATCAACGAAGGCAACCTGGGCCTGATCAAAGCGGCCCAGCGTTTTGACGAAACCCGCGGCTTTAAATTCATCTCCTACGCCGTGTGGTGGATTCGCCAGTCTATCCTCCAGGCGCTGGCCGAACAGTCCCGCATCGTCCGCCTTCCTCTGAATAAGGTCGGTTCACTCAACAAGATCAATAAAGCTTTTTCAGAGCTGGAACAGGAATACGAGCGCGAGCCCTCCGCCGACGAACTGGCGGAAACCCTGGAAATCCCCACTGAAGAGGTGGAGACCACCCTCGGCGTTGCCGCCCGCCACGTTTCCATGGACGCCCCCTTCGTCGAAGGCGAGGACAACTCCCTGCTCGACGTGCTGGAAAACAGCAGCACGCCCGGAACCGACTCCGCCCTGGATTACCAGGAGTCGCTGCGCAAGGAGATCGAGCGTTCCCTGAGCACCCTGACCGAGCGCCAGTGCGACGTCATTAAACTGTACTTCGGCATCGGCGTGGAACACCCCATGTCGCTCGAAGACATCGGCGAGAAATTCGGCCTGACCCGCGAACGGGTCCGCCAGATCAAAGACAAGGCCATCAACAAACTGCGCTCCGCCAACCGGAGCAAACTGCTCAAAAACTATCTCGGTGCGTAATAGTTAAAAATATAATCTTCCATAGTAGTGATTAAAAAATAAGTTCGACATTTTGAGTCAATGAATTATCGCGAAGGCCAGCAGTCTCACCAGGGCAAAGGCATTCGCGATAATTCATTGACGTCGAACTTATTTTTTAAACGCTCATAAAACCAGCCGGAACGACTATTTCGGCTTTTTTTATGCCCGGTAACCGGGTCTAGGCTTTGGACAGTCCGGGGCTGAAGGCGGAAATCGGAAGTCGGAAAAGCAGGCGTTTTGCGCCCATTTCCGACTTCCGACTTCGCACTTCCGACTTAAAATGGCTGTACGTCCAAAGTCCAGTAACCGGGTGAGGCAACTTGTCACATTGCAGAATAACCAGCTATCTCACTTCCTGGCTGTAAATTCAAAACCAAAGCTTGCTGTGGCTACCCCTCCCGGTGCCAGCCGGATCAGGCCTTCCCCGTTGTTGAACGCATCGATATTGCAGCTCATCGGCTCCAGGGCCAGGGTATTCCGGTAGTAGGGGGTGAACAACTGCAGGTAGCCGAATTTGCCCGGCCCCACTTCCTGCCAGTACCGGACCTCTCCGGCCTCCCCGCGGATCAGTATATCGACCTGCCCTTCCTGCTGGCGCAGGGCGAAGCAGTTGTCCAGCACTTCCGGGCCGATGCGGCGGGGCTGGGTGAAGGTTGTGTATTCGTAACGCCGGCCGGTGGGGATCATCGCCTGGTCGACGCCGATCATGTCGCAGGGGGGAAGCTGCAGGATGAGGTCGTCCACCTTGTCGGAGAGCCGGAAGTAAGGATGCCAGCCCATGCCAAAGGGCAGGAGTGCCCGGCCGTTGTTGCGCACCTGCAGGGTGACCTTTACCGTTCCGGGGTTGGCGATCTCAAAGGTTGTTTCGAAAAGGAAGGGGAAAGGGTAGGAGGGGCGCCCGCCCTCATAGTGGAAGGCGCAACGGAGAGAAGCTTTTTCCTCCCCGGCATTCACTGCGTTAACCGTCATGGGCTGATCCATGCCGAATCCATGCAGGGCGTTGCCGGTCTGCCCGTCATTGACGGGAAATCGGTATTCCCGGCCCTGCCATTCGTAGCGGCCTTCTTTCAGGCGGTTGGGAAAGGGGAAAAGCAGGACGTTCTTGGCCCAGCGGTTAATGGCCATCTCCTCGGGGGTGGCGTAGCCGTCGAGCAGGGCCTGCCCCTGCAGCCCGATGTTCAGCACACAGCCGCCGAATCCCGGAACGAGATCAATGCGGTTGCCGGCCGCCGTATCGGCCAGGCTGTGTTTTTCGTATTCTCCGAAGGGAGTGATGTGGTGTTGATACATATAGATGTATTGGGAGGCCCGGGGTTTTCGACGGCAATATAAGAATAAATATTTCAGGGAATTCACGCCCTCCCTCCTTTACTTCTCTCTCACGCCCTCGCTTGCCTTTTCTCCGCGGACAAAACCTTCCAGGTACTGGAAGCGCGGCCCCAGGTGCCCGTTTTCGGCGATCGTCGCCCGTTCGATCATAGGGCTATGCCCTTTGAGCAACTCTGGCAGCACATGGGCGATGAACTGCCTGCCGAAAGCCTGCGAGGCGTCGCGGGGCAATTCGTTGGGCAGGTTGTCGATGGCCATGACATCAACCGAGCGGTGCTGGTATGGCGCGGTTTCCGTTTCTGTATCCGGGTCGTAGCCGTAGACCGGCTCGTCGATGGTCGACGGCCGCAGGGTGGAGGGGATGGAAGCGTCCGGAGCAATGTCGCAGGTCACGTCGGCGATCACCTGGATGTTGAAATCCTCGCGGCGCATTTCTTCTTTGGTGAAGAAGGCCGGCGCTTTTTTATCCCAGTAAATGCCGTTGATCATCACATCGGCTACCCGGTAGTACGGGGCAAAGATGCTTTTGTAGCGTTCGGGGTGTTTGTAGAAATCCCGGGTGCTGAACGGGGCGCCGTCCTTTCGGGCGGCGTAGTGTTTGCACTCCAGCTGCGTGAAAACCGGCTCTGCGAACGTTTCTTCCAGGAAGCTCTCGGGGCTGGCCTGCCGGATGCCCATATCCTTCAGGACCCTGGCCGCGCCCTGGCCAACCCGGCCGGAACCCGTGAGCACCACTTTCATCGGCGGCAGCTGGAGGTGCCGGTATACTGCGGTGGCTTCGGCGTAATCCAGGCAATCCTTCATGCGCCGGAGGCTGTACTGGCCGGTGCGCCGGCCGTAGGCCATGATGCCGTTGTGTGCGCCGACCATGCCCGCGAAGCGGCCGAAGGCGATCAGGCGCCTGCCGTGTTCGTCGGTGAGCACCTCGTAGTCGATCAGCCGGATGTTTTTGTCCAGAATGGCGCGCAGCAGGCTGCGGTTATGGGCCTGTTCCTTAATGGTATGAGAGAAGAAAAAGTACGTTTTACCGGGGATGAGCTGCTGGACCGGCACCTCTTTCACCCCCATCAGGATGTCCATTCCGGAAAGATCGTCTGAAAGGGGGACGGACAACTTGCCGTAGAGTTCATCCGGGAAACATCGTCCCGGGAAAGGTTCCACGACAACGTCTACAGGATAGCCCTGTATGATCTCGGCGCATTGTTCCGGAGTGAGGGGAACGCGCGAATCGGGAGGGATCTTGCCTTCGCGGATGATTCCTATCTTCATGGGCATTTGATTTATCTGGTTAGGCCGTCAGGGCTTCACAAAAATAGGCAAGATTGGGAGGATTCAAAGGGGGAGAGGGGGGATTTTGTTTAAATGTGCCGAGGCGTAAATGTATGAATGTGTTTAAGTGTGAATGTGTTTAAGTGTGAATGTGTTTAAGTGCCAAGGTGTAAATGAAACAACCTTCCCGGCGACGTTACAGACATCAACACATCAACACATCAACACATTTACCCCAAAACCCAGTACAGCAGCCGCCAGATCAACCAAACCGACAAGCCCAGGAGTACAAACAACAGCAGCAGGATGAGGAGAACCACCGGCCAGGCGCTGCCCTGATGTTTGCCTTCGGCATAGTGTTCGCGCAGCAGGCGGAGGTTGCGCAGGTTGGCACGGTAGCCCAGGTCGAACAAATCGCCCAGCAGGGGGATGGCGCCCAGGACGGTATCGATCAGCACATTGCCGACCATCTTCACCAGGGCCATGCCGCTGGCGCCCTTCCGGGCCATGGATGCCACCAGCACCCCGGAAATGGCAAAGCTCACCACATCGCCGACATAAGGAACCAGGCCGATCAGAAAATCGACGCCGAAGCGGATGTTGGTCCCGGGGATGCGGTAACGGTTGTCGAGAATGCTGGCGGCGGTGTCGATCCAGGCAAGTTCCTGTTGGTAGGGTTGTTCAGGAGGTTGGTCTTTCATGGAGTGCAAGGGATGCGGGGGGGGGGTGGTTATTGGTTATTGGTTGTCCGGCGGTGGAACGGGAAACTTACAACCAACAACGGACAATGCTCCTACCGACGCGCTACGCCATTAAAATAGTGTACGGCGTTCATCATCACGCCATTGTCCCAGTGGATTTCCCGCAGGCCGATGCGGTAGTGGTCGACCTGGAACTCTTCGGAGTCCTGGCCAATCTGGAAGAAGCAGGAGGGGGTAATATGCACGACGATATTCTTTTTGCGGATCACTTTTTCCACGTGATAGTGGCCGGTAAAGACATTGACGTTGAAGGGATGGGCCAGAAAGATGGACTGCACTTCGCCCCGGTTGCGCAGGGCGTGCCGGCTATCCATAAACGGGACGCCGGCCTCCAGCGGCGGATGGTGCATGAAGACCATGGCTTCCTGATTCATGCTCTTCAGCTGCCCGCGCAGCCACTCCTGCTGCGCTTCCGAAACGATGCCGGTGGTGGTGTCCAGGAACAGGACCGGGCGGCCGCTGAATTCTTTGGCATAGTACAATTCTCCTTCCTTCAGCAGGTGGCTGCGGCCGAAGGCTTCGGCCAGCATGACGGGGTCGTCGTGGTTGCCGGAGAGGATATCGTACGGAATGTCCAGGCCTTCCATCTGTTCGAAGATCCACTCGTATATCCGGGGGTCTCCGTCGCGATAGCAGAGGTCGCCGGATAAGACCAGGTAATGAGGGCGCTTTTGCCGGATGGCATCGAGCACTTTCAGGAAGTTGGCTCTCACGTCCACACCGTAGGTGTCTTCGCCTTCCCGGCCGACGTGCAGGTCTGTGATCTGGACAATTCTCATAGCAATCTAAGGTCGTCGTTGGTATGTGATAACTGGTTTCAGGCGATTTTCCGAACGGCCGGAACCTTGCAGAAAACGCCTGACTAAAGATAAGCAACGATGGGGAGAGTGAAAAAATTTTGCTGAACTTTGTGTAATCCATCGGCAACCAGGCGGCGGCAGCCGGATCGGGCCGGCCTTCTATACTGACGCACGGCAGGTTTTGTCGGCTACAAAACCCGCCGGGTCAGTATATACTGGCATCGCTGGTTTTGCTCCTGACAAAACCACGCGTTCGCCAGTATAAGTGCATGGACCGAATGAATGAATGACTGTCATTCACCAATTCATTTATTCAGTCCATATGCTGAACTGGCAGCCCGATGTACGCCCCCCCTTGGCTGTCAACCAGAACGGCAGCGTAGCCCCGGAACACCGCTCAGCCATATAACAATATAACCAATCAACCATTCAACCAATCAACCCCATCCCCCTACTCCGGTTTCTTACCGGAAGTCCTGATGTTCACCAGTTTGCGCAGCAGGTCGAACCAGAAGGGAGCGCCCAGGGAGACCGCCAGGGCGGTCACGAT
>JAGFJD010000262.1 GCA_024102975.1 Phaeodactylibacter sp.
CTCGTCAAAAAAGATAACTAAAGGCTTATCAAGCTCCAGGCAATAATCGGTGATTGCGTTTTTTATCAGGTTAGCTGTATCATCGATATCCAACTGTTGTGCAAATGTATCCCTATGAGGCAATTGAGAATATTTAACGGCAAACCTGAGCGTATTTAAAATTTGCGGGATCCCCTCTTTTGCTTCGGTAAAAACCTGCGCCTGCTCCAGGCTGCAATACAAGGCGTAGTATTCGCCTGCCTGAGTATAATGATCCACCAATTCCTGCAGCAGCGTCGTCTTCCCCGACTGCCGGGCGGCATGAATGACAAAGTATTGCTTTTGTTCGATCAGAGGCAATATTTCCTTATTTCGCTCCAGGAGGGGCACCATGTAATGGTCGGCGGCGTTGCAAGGCCCGGCTATGTTGAAGAATTTCCGCATCTTTTATCGATTGGGGTTTTTCCCAAATGTAGGGAAAATATACTGTTCCCCGCTCACCTTTTTATGTAACACCCACTCAAATATTGGTAACACCAGTGCAAACCATTCCTCTTCTGCTCCCTTACCTTTATGATCGATAAAACGAATGGATTATGCCTGTACCTGTCCGTATCGCAACGGCCTGGGCGCTGCTGGAAGCCGAAATGATCCTGGAAGAAACCAGGAGAAAAGCCCAGGCTTCGCCGGACAACAAGAAGGAGAAAAAGCCTCCGCCACATCCAAAAGAAACAGAAGTTAGCTATCCGCCATGCCCATTAGATTAACCTTCTCCATCGCCCTCTTCCTCCTCTGGGGCTTCGTCTCCTGGCGGTGGTATGTGTGCGGCATCAAGCAGGCCTGCCCCGAACCGCCTCCGCCTCCTGAAGA
The DNA here is from genome assembly GCA_024102975.1 of Phaeodactylibacter sp. Taxonomy (GTDB): domain Bacteria; phylum Bacteroidota; class Bacteroidia; order Chitinophagales; family Saprospiraceae; genus JACJXW01. The sequence continues at coordinate 850 of JAGFJD010000262.1, forward strand.
CGTTCGCCCCCTGGTTTTCAACTGGGGGGCGCCCGAGGCCGTCACCCGCCCGGCTTTCGACGCCTACCGGGATTCTCTCGCCCTGAAGGCCCTGCCGGAAGGGCAGATCCTCGAGATCGTGGGCCTGTACTTCGAGGGCGAAGCCGGTTCAGGCGCCGCCGACAATCTGGGCGCCGCCCGGGCGGAGAAAGTAAAAAAGCTATTCGCCGAAACGCTGCCGGAAGAACGCCTGGCGGTATCCTCCCGGCAGGAGGCCGAACCGGAGGATGCCCGGGAGCAGCCCTTCGAAGCGGTAGCCTTGCGTTTCATCGAGCCGGCCGCCCTGGGCGATATGGCCATCACCGAGCTGGAAGGCCGCATCATCATCCAGTTCCCCTTCCGGGAAGCCTCTAAAGATATCGAGCCGGAAGCGGAAGCTTATTTTGAAAAGCTGGCCCACCGGATCGAAACAACCGGAGAAACCATCCGCATCACCGGCCATACGGACTCCATCGGCACCGCAGCGGCCAACCTGAAGCTGGGGCTGGCCCGCGCGCATTATATTGAAAAAATCCTGTTGGCCCAGGGCCTGCCCCCTTCCAAAATAGCTGTCCAGTCTAAAGGAGAAACAGAGCCCATTACCGATAACAGTACGGAAGAGGGGCGGAAAAGAAACCGGCGGGTGGAGATATGGATAGAATGATCAAAAGTAATTGTTTAGGCCTTAGAGCATGTTTGGAGGTGGTGCTTTTGAAGCGAAAAAGTCAGATTTTGAGTTCTCGCGAAGGCATTTTTTTGCCCCATAGCAGAGCTACGGGGCGAAAAAATGGCAAAGTGAGGTTTCAAAAGCTGGGTTTTGCAGCTAAAATGACTACCTCCAAACATGCTCTTAGGGCCCGTGGTTCATCCCGATGGGCTCCAGGGGCACACCACTGGACAAAATGGTTTTGGACACAGAGAGCACTGAGGCCAACACAGAGTACACGGAGTGTCTTCCGTTGATAATCAGATTCCTCTGTGTAACTCTGTGTCTTCCCTGCCTGCAAGGCCGCACCTCGCGGCAGGCAGGTCGGCGTACTCTGTGTCCAGAAAAATGTCTAGTAGTGTGCTCCAGGGGTGGGCAACACCGCAACACCGCAACACCCCAACACCACAACACCACAACACCGCAATACCACAACACCGCAACACCACAACACCGCAACACCCCAAAACCCCAAAACCGTCATTCCTGAACAGCTGCAAATAAAAAGAAAAGAAGCCATGTTCCAGATCATCTCGCAAAGCCCCGACGGGGCCACCCACACCCTCGAAATCCTCATTATATGGCTCGTGTCCGGCCTGCTCGGCCTGCTGGTCGGTTACCTCATCTGGAGGCTGCATCCCAGAGAGTACCTCGGCCTGAAAAAGCAAATCCGGGAACGCGACGCCCGGCTAAGCGAGCTGGAAGCTGCCGCCGGCCGCCGGCAACTGGCCAACGAAAAACTGGCCGCCGAGCTGGCCGAGGGGAAAGCCAGATGCCAGGCGCTGCTCGCCGAACTGGACGAAAAAGAACGCCTGCTCAAAGAAAAGCAGGCGGCCCTGGACGCTATCATCAATGCCGCCGACGACCTGACGGCCATCGGCGGCATCGACGCCAGGATCGAGGGTTTGCTTCATCAGTCCGGCATCCATACCTTTCAGGATCTGGCCAATACTAAACTGGCTGCGCTGAAAGCCATACGTAAAGCCGCCGGGCCAGCCTACCGCGCCGCCGACCCGGATGCCTGGCGCAAACAGGCCTACCTGGCCTATCAGGGCAGGAAAGCGCACTACGCCGGCTTTGCGGAATTGAAGATCGGGCGGAAACAGCTGGAAAAACTTCAGGAGGGGAATGCTTATAAAGAAAATGGCGCTGCCACAAATTAGAGAGCGGGGCTGTTCGGAATCGGGTATTGGCCATTCTCAAGTCATTGAAAAACAGGCATTTTATCTTGATTTCCAGGATCCTGCAACCGAACAGCGGACAGCGCCCGCCCGTGGAGCCGGGTAAAAATTCCGAACAGCGCTTTGTCTCATTGACATCACGCCCCCACCACATGGATCATTCTCCCGTTCTCCTCCTCCGTCTTCCAGTAGATCCGCTCCTCCCAACTGGTTTCCTCTCTCCGGTCGAACACCACCAGCCAGCCCTCCTTTTCCCCCACCTGATCCATATACCCGCCGAGCTGCTCCAGGCCCTCGGGGATAGTTTTGGGGCCATAGTGCAGCTTGATCTCGATAGGGTACTTGTTGGGGCCATAGCGCACGCACAGGTCCATCCGGTTGCGGTTGGCGGCGTACTCCCGCAATATATCCCCTCCGGCGTTGGTTACCCGTTGCAGGAAAGCCTGTAAAATGAGGTGAGGCGCGGCCTCTTTGTACTGGTATTTTTCCTGCCAGATTCCGCTGTTCTCGCGCCAGAACTGCTGGAAGGCTTTCAGCAGGCCGTTCATGTCCAGGCTCCCCCCGGGCCTAACCCAGCGGTTTTCTATTTGCGACTCCATGTGGTATTGGGTGTCGTAGCTCAATTTCCGGATAATGACTTCCCCATATATTTTATTGGCAGGTTTGAGCACTTTGTCCTCGTCTTTGATCAGGCCCAGGTCCAGGCAGTACTGGGTGTCGTCGTCAGTAAAACTAATGGCGTATTTTTCACCCGTTATAATTGGCTCTACGACTTTGCGCACCCGTTCTTCATTCAGGCGCTCCAGCAGGCTGTCGATGTGCGTATCCCGCCGCAACAGGATATTTTTGACGGCCTGTTCGACATGGTTGGCGGTTACAGTGGTTGAAAAGTCGTTTTCCAGGATTTCTGCGACGGCCTCCCGGGCGATGGCGTTGACCAGCCAGGGCTGGCCGTCGGTGTAATCATGGACGCTTTTCACGGCTGCTTTTTCAAAAACCTGGCCGGTGGCCTCCGTGTGTTGGCGGTACAGCCCTTTGATTTCCTCGACAGAAAAATTGCTCAGCGTCAGCGCTTTGGTGATGATGTTAAACGGACTGGCGGAACCTAACGTTTCCCTCTGTGCCCGGAGCTTCGACTTATAGTCCCGGATGTTGCGCATGCCAACCAGGGCGACGCTGTGCGGGAAAGGAATCTCAGGGCGGTTGACGTATCCTTCTCTGAGTTGCCGGAGGAAGGTGATCAGCGTCCCGTTTTGCAGGCCGTCTATTTCGTCAAAAAAGATGACGAGGGGTTTGTCCAGTTCGGTGCAGAAGTTTCGCAGGGCGTCGCTTATCAGGGTTGATGTTTTAAGGGCATCCAGGCCTTTGGCAAAGCCTTCTCTGGCGGGCAGTTTCGAATATTTAACCGCCGACTGGATCGTATTTAGTATTTCAGGAATGCCTTCCGGTGCCTCGGTAAAAATGTGCGCCGCTTCCAGGGAGCAATACAGCGCATAGTATTTGCCCTCCGCGTTCAGCTGGTTGACCAGCGTTTTGACCAGCGTCGTCTTGCCCGATTGGCGGGCGGCATGGATGACGAAGTATTGTTTTTGCCCGATGAGGGGCATTATGCCTTTATTCCTTTTGAGGACAGGTATCATGTAATGGTCGGCGGGATTACACGGCCCGGCTATATTGAAATATTTCTGCATCTTTCTCCATTGGTTCGTCCTGCCAAAAGTAAGGAAAAATCCTTCTTCGACAAATCATGCGGGCAGTGCTTCACGCGGAAACAATGCGTGTAGAAGGAGCAGTGATTTCGCGTGAAGCATTGTCTGCAAGACACAGGATTTGTCAAAGGATCATAAAAATTTGTGTATGCCGGCTTGCTGGAATTTTGTTGCGGCCCCATGAACAATAGAATAGATTTTTTTAAATTTGAAGCTGAGCGTAAATCGCCAGATATGCACAGGGTGCTCCAAAACAAGATAGGTTTAATGCCATTTTCGAGGCTTCACATACGTGTCCTCTCTTTTTATCTCCCCACCTTGAACGGAGCGGGCCTGCTATTCGGCCATAGGGCCCTTGCCCTTGTTCTCGGCCTTGCCTTTTTTGCCGCCTCATTTCCCGCCCTCAATTCCCAGCCCTACCTCTTTGACGTCCGGGAGATAAACGTAGAAGACGGCCTGCCGCATCGCAGGGCTTTTGCGGTTACCCAGGACCAGGACGGGTTCATCTGGGTCAACACGCCGGGCGCTATCAGCCGTTATGACGGCTACCGCTTCAAAACCTACAATGCTTCTTTCTTGAAAATTTCAGAAAACAACAGCGTCTTTTTGGCGGCCGACAACGACAATAACTTATGGTACTGCGAAAAGACAGGAATTGAAAACCCCAATCAGAGTGGCGTTATTAATCCCCGGCAGGATACTGTCTACGATTTTGAGACGTTTACACATGGATTGTTTTCCTCCCAGGACGTTATTCATATCAGCCAGTCCAGGCTTAATAAATCAGAACTGTTTGTTTCCACCCGCCAGGGAATCATCTATAAATACAATCAGGCTTTTGAGGAAGTGTATCGTATGTCCGGCAAGATCCAGAACTATGTAATTTGCGAAGCCTTGCCGGACAGCAGTTACTGGATTTTGCATGCCAGGACGATGGCCAGGGTCAAAAACGGCCACCTATTGGATAGTTTTGACATAGAACCGCCCGGGTTATTTCAATTCACAGCCCACCATCCGGACATCATTGTCGAAACGCGTTATCAGGAATATCCTTCGAATTATTGGGTGTTGCAAAATCGGCAGT
>JAGFJD010000263.1 GCA_024102975.1 Phaeodactylibacter sp.
GAAAGAGAAAGAAAAAAGATGCCTTTTCATGAGATGGATAAATATAGCAAAGCCCTGAGGCCTTTGCACAACGGCCTCAGGGCGATAGTTAGAAAATAGTATTTACTGCAATTTCACTACACGGCCAGACTGTATGCTTTCGCCGGCCTGCAGGCGGTAGAAATAAGCCCCCTCGGGCCAAGTGTTGGCCGCCGGCAGTTGTACTTTCTGCTGGCCCGTATCCAGGGCCAAAACTTCGGCATAGACTTGATTCCCTCTGGCATCGAAAATGCTCAGCCGGGCTTCCAGCGCCACCGGGGCGGAGATGTGGAAGGACAGGCCCTGCCGGAAGGGGTTGGGTACGGGGGTGATGCTAAGGGCAGCGCCGCCGAGCGTTCCAATGCCGGGCGCGGGCCGGCCGCCCCCTTCCAGGGATTGCAGGCGCACCTCAAGGGCAGCGCCATCGTTGGCGAAGGCCAGGGGGCGCAGCAACGCACTGTCAATGCTGAGGTAGGACAGGGGATCCTCCACTTCCTCCTGAGGGGTGAATACCAGGCTGAGGATGATGTCGTTGGGCGTGAAGGCCGTGCTGTCGCCGTCGAGGTCGTACCAAGCCAGCCGCACCACGCCATCGGCTTCCTCCTGAAAGCTGTAGGCATTGCTGTCCACTAGCATAGCGTCTTGCACAAAACCGCTGAAGCTGAGGTGATTGGTGTCAAACTGCAGGGCAAACTGCAGGGCGCTTAAATAGGCCATACCCGTCGGCGCCACATCTATGCGCACGTCGTTTTCTCCACTGCCTTCCGGAGGGGTGTTTTCCTCCATGGCAAGGACAAATTCCCCTTCGGTGACAAGGTCGTTGGCGCAACTGCAATCTATATCTCCTACCTTAATGGCGTCAAAGCAGGCTTTATAGCCGGTGGCTGAATTGAACTCCACGCATTCTGGTATGCCATTCGCTAATGGGTCCGGAATAGGAAAGGTATAGCCGCAGGGGATGAAGCGCCAGTGCGGCGCTCCGGCAAAGGTAGTGCTGATGCCCAGGATGGCTTTGCGGAGCTCAATAAGGTCCAGGGTGGTTATGCCGTCAACTCCGTTGACATCGGCAGCGATTAAATCGCGAGGGTCTTCAAATTGTTCTACCCCCAGGATATGCTTGCTTATCAACACCAGGTCGAAAGTGCTGATGCCACAAGATAAATCTTCGGTATCCGTTTTGCAGGCCGCCAGCACGTAAGACTCCCCCTGCGCACAGCCCGGAGTTTGGAAGTAGCCTTCTTTGCCGGTAGTATAGCTGAATTCGCAGGGCGGCAGCGCCGCGCACGAACAGGAAGCAGTGCCGGCCGGCAATACGCAGATGTCCACGCCTTCAACCGGGGCTCTCTCAGAAGGGTTGTTATAACACCCCATCGCTACTTCGCCCACCGGGAAATGGCCGGCATCGCCAAGGGTAAAGCCTTTGTCCAGCGCAGAAATCACACATAAGCCGTCCGTGATGTCAAGGTTATTCCACTTCGCCCGCCGGACTTTCAGGTCATTGATACTGACGCAGTTCTCCGTACTACTGACAATGATATCAAAGACTTTAGCGGAGTACGAATTTTCGACGCTTTGGCAAAGGCCGAAGGCCACTACTTTGCCGTTCTCCCGTATCTCTATGCACTGGCCGTTTTGAGGATAATTGGGGCCTTGCGAAGCGCAGGAGCCGCCGGGGCAGTATTCAGTCGCTGCGGTGTTAGTAGTCGCCGGGTCAATAATGGCGTTGCCGGTAGTCACCAATTCAATTTCCAACAGCAGGTTATCAATTTCAAAGGTGAAGCCTTCTCTGCCGGATAAGAGAACCGGGAATTTATACTTGCCCTCTTCAATAATTTCGGGTGCTTTTATCTCCACCCTCTGGTTGTCCTCTCCCCCACCCAGGCAGGGAAAGGATTCGTTTTGGAAGGTAACGGCGCCGGCGCCGCCCAATTCCGGGGCGCAGCAGACACCGTTTCCGCCCGAATCATGATCCTGTATGCGGGCAAAATCCAGAGTAAAGTTGATTTTTCCGCCGGCGATGGGCTCGGTGGGGGTGTTGACCGTGATTTTGGCTAAATCTGCTTCACCGTTGGCGTCGAGGTTGAGGGTGAAGGTGTTGTTCAGAGGGGCAGGAACAAAAGTACCGCTGAGATAGCCATTTTCAGCATCTAGGCCGTCAGTAGTAAGGGATGAAACAGGGAGTATCTCCAATCCCCCATACACATCCTCATAAGAAATGCTAAAATCCAGCCGTTCCAGGGTGATGGTGCAATTTATATTGTTGTCATCCCGTATTTTCAACGGGATATCAACGGTTGCCGCTGAAAGGGTAGAGGGGTCGGGATACTCCAGGAATATTTCCACATTGCGGCTTTCGCTGGTGCAGGTGGCGGGTATGGGGCCTTCGAAGGGCAGGCCCACAGGGGAAATAGTGAAGTGGCTTTCGTCGCATTGGAAATTGGGTGAAGACGTACAGCCAAAGTCGATGTCAATCTCGGTAAAATCGAAACTGAAGGCCTCTCCCGGGTCTGCCCGCACAATTACTTCGAAGAGCGGTGGCTGCAATGGGCCAAAGCTATAGCCTGTACTAACATCGTTGCCCATTATTTCAAACCCGGTTTGGTTGTTG
>JAGFJD010000274.1 GCA_024102975.1 Phaeodactylibacter sp.
ATAGCAGCCGAAATCGTCGCCCAGCCAGTAGCGGCCGGCGCGGTCTTTGTAAAAACAGCGCCAAAAGAAGTTGTTGGGGCCGTGGTGTTCGAACGCCCACCTGGCCAGCTCGTTGCCGCGGGCATCCATGAGCCGGTCATAGATCACAAAGGCCCCGGAAGTGTCGAATGGAAAAATGGGCGAAGGGAACGGCCCTTGCACGCTCGCAAACCCCCAGGGACGGTAGGAGACAGGGGCCCCCTCCGTATCGAAATAATAACAATCCCTCTTCGGCTCATCGGTTCTTTGATAACCAAAAATGCCATTTTCACTGATGCCCCAGATGCTGCCCTGCCGTATTTGGCCTAAGTGCTGAAGCACCTCACCGGTAGGGTTCAGCCGAAGGGGAATGCCATTTTCTGTCAATGCCCATATCGTCTTATCGGGAGCGAAATACACCGGCTGGATATTTTGGGCTCCCTGAACGGGTATGGCCCGGACACCGTCGGCCGGATGGTAGCGGTACAGGCGCCCGGCACCCAGGGCCGACAGCCAGACCGCCCCCTCGGGGTCCTGGACGATATAACTTATAAAATTATCGGAGGCAAATTCCGGGGCGGTTTGCCCGAATTGCGCTGCCAGGGATCGCCCTTCGCCCCGGTCGGGATGAAAAAGGCAAATCCCCTCGCCCCGCTTCCCGGACAACCACAGCCAGCCGTCTGCATCTTCGGCGATGGCCAGGATCTCATTGAACGGCAGGCCGTCCTTTTCTTTGGTATAGGAGCGAAAGCTGTAGCCGTCGAACCGGTTCAGCCCGTTGAGTGTGCCCATCCACATATAGCCCCGGCTGTCCTGGAAAATGGTGTTGACCTGGCGGTGCGACAGGCCGTCCTCCACTCCGTAGTATTCTACCCGGGCAATATACTCCTGGGCAGCAAGCGGCAACTCCCCGATGGCCAACAACAGCAAAATGCTTCGGACAGCCAGAAATACTGACGCACGCCTGGTCTTTGCTTTGGGAAAACCAGCGAGGCCAGTATCATACGCATGGAATGGGGTTTTCAAAACCATATATTCAATGCTCAAAACAGGAGCAAAGTTAAACTAATTTAACGTGAGGTTTGACCCGGATGTGTTGCCATTCAGCGAACTTAGGCCAGTTGAGGCCGCTTCTGATGCTTCATCAAAACTGAAGACAGCAAAAAACATCCTGGTGCAGCTGCTTGTTTCCCGCAAATATTGCGCCCCCCAAAAATAGTTTGTATCTTTTGGGCTTTATCCAATCGCCGGGCGCCTCTCCCCCCAACTGCCCCAACCAGCAACTAAATCCCTATGCACAAGAAGAAAAAGCTCTGTCTGCTGTTGGTCTTTCACCTGCTTTCTGTTTTTAATGCCGCCGCGCAAAGCAGCCTTCAGCCCCTTATCCGCTGCAACACCACCCGGGCCACCACCGACGCCCGGATGGCCACCGACCCCGCCTACCGGGCCTATGTCGAACAATATCGCCGGGCGCTCGCCAACCACCTCTCTACCCGCAACCCGGACTGCAGCGCCGGCCCCGTCATCATCCCGGTCGCCGTCCACTTCAACAGCGGAGTGGTGCCCGCCGGGCAGGAACAATGCGCCATCGATCTGGCGCTGGACCAGATCAGCGCCCTCAATGCCGAGATCAATGGCAACGACCCCCAGAATTCCGCCTTCGCCAATTTCACTTCCTGCTTCGGCAACGTGCTGGGCAGCGCCTGCGTGGCGTTCTGCCTGGCCCAGTACGGCCACCCGGCGGGCTACGGCCTGGCGGAGGGCAACTACGCGGTGACTTTCGGGCAGATCAACTTCAGCAATACGTCCGGGCAGGGCAGCAGCGTGCCGCAGGACAACAACTGGGCGGGCTACCTCAACATTTACGTCAGCAACGGCCTGGGCAACCTGCTCGGCCAGGCGGCCGGCATACCCGGCGACTTCAGCGGCGAAGGCGTGATCGTCGCCGCCTGTTCCTTCGGCACCGGCAACCTGAGTTGCTCCGGCATGAACAGCAGCGCCTCCTGCAGCAGCATCTACGACGAAGGCAATACGCTTACCCACGAGGTGGGCCATTACCTGGGCCTGTTCCACATCTGGGGGGATGACGGCAGCCTTTGTTCCGGCTCCGACCAGATCAGCGACACGCCCAACATGGGCGGCAACTATTCCGGGTATACCTCCTGCGGCAGCCACAGCTCCTGCAACGACCTGCCGACAAGCTGCGGCTCCGAAGATATGTATATGAACTACATGTCCTATGCCGCCGATATTTGCATGTACATGTTTACTTCCGGCCAGGCCGACGTCATGTACCTCACGGCTCAGAATGCAGGCTTCACCACCGCAACACCCGGCCCATGCCAGGCACCGGTGATCCCGGTGGCCGGTTTCAACCATTCCGGCGGCACGGTTTGCCTCAGCGACTGTATCAGCTTCACCGACCAGTCGCAAAACTTCCCCACTTCCTGGTCCTGGAGCTTCTCGGTGATCAGCGGAAATATAACCACTGACATCACCTCTTCTACCCAGCAAAATCCCGGCGTGTGCATCACCGGTGGCAGCAGCGGCGTACTGCGCGCTACCCTCACGGCGAGCAATTCGGCAGGCAGCAGCAGCCCGGCCACCTCCGACATCAACGTCACCGTGCTGCCGGATACCGACCCCCTCTGCATCGTGGCCCCCTGCACCCAATACGACGGCGGCCTTTATGCCGACCTGTACAGCGCCAGCGCCTGCTTCGAGGGGTGCCCTGCCGTGCAGACCGGCTATCAGGTCTGGCAGAACGAAGCATATCTGCTGCCCGGCCTGGATGCCGGCACGACCTATACCCTCGATTTCTGCAACGGCTACAATGCCGGCGCCTGGCCGGCGGTGATCACCATTGCCACCTTCTCCTACTCTACCGGGACAGCGGGCACGCCGATCGCCCAGGCAGCCGGGTGCAGCCTGACCTTCACCCCGGGCGCTTCCGGAGATTACATCGCCGTCATTTCCGGGGATGGCAACTGCGGCGGCGCCGAGGTGCAGCAGAACAACGGCTTCCTCACATTCAGCTGCACCGGGGCCGGCTGCAACCACTGTGGCAATACGTTCACCGACGACGGCGGCCCCTCCGCCCAATACCTCAACAACTCCAACAAAACCTACACCATCTGCCCGAGCAATGCGTCCGACGTGGTCACCGTCACCTTTACGGCCGTGGACATCGAACCCAACGGGGCGAGCAGTTGCTACGACCTGCTTTCCGTTTACGCAGGCAATTCCACAGCCGGCCCGCTCATTGCGGCCTTTTGCGGGACCAGCGTAAGCAGCATCCCTAACAACGGGATATTCTCCGGCGCCGCCCCCGGCGCCTGCCTGACCTTCCTCTTCCAGTCCGATGGCAGCGTGCGCGCCCAGGGCTGGCAGGCCAGCATCACCTGCGGGCTGGCCCTGCCGGTGGAGCTGAGCGCCTTCCGGGCCGAAACAGAGGAAGATTACGTCCGGCTCCGCTGGGCGACCCTCAGCGAGTCGGGCAATGAGGGGTTCTACCTGCAGCGCAAAGCCGGAACAGAAGAAAAATTCACCCCGATAGCCTTCATTCCCGGAGCGGGCGACAGCCAGGAGAAAAAGGAATACCAATACGCAGATACCGAAGTGCTGCCGAATACTTTGTACTACTACCGGTTGCAGCAGGTGGATTTCGACGGCCAGTTTGAGTTCTCAGATATGGTTAGTGCCCGGGTGGAGGGCGACGAGCCCTATGCCATCCGGGTGTATCCCAATCCGGTGAAGGAAAGGCTGAACATAGGTTATTATCATCGTTCCGGGAAAACAGCAGCCCTCTCCATGTACAATGCGGTGGGCCGGTTGGTACTGGAACAGGAGATAGGGCCGGGAGCGCAGCCGGTGGATTTGTCGGGATTGGAGCCGGGGGTGTACTGGCTCCGGGTAGCGGTTGGGCGGGAGCAGATTGAAGCGGTGCGGGTGGTGAAATTGTGAGGTTGAGGTTGAGGTTGAGGTTGAGGTTGAGGTTGAGGTTGAGGTTGAGGTTGAGGTTGAGGTTGAGGTTGAGGTTGAGGTTGAGGCTGAGGCGGAGGTTGCGGTTAAGGTTGAGGTTGCGGTCGCGGCGTAGCCGTGTTTGGTTCGCCTCAGGTCCACAGCTTCACGTTACTTCACGAC
>JAGFJD010000303.1 GCA_024102975.1 Phaeodactylibacter sp.
TATATGGTTATATTGCTGGGCTGGCAAAGGGCTGTTCTACTATCAGGTTACTCCCTGATCAATTTCACCACCTGCTGCCCGGCCTTCCCGTACACCCTCAGCCAGTACGCTCCCGGAGGCAGTTTCGACGTATCCAGCGTTTTCGAATGGTTCACGTCTCCGAGCCAAATGAATTTGGCGAACCGAGGTTACGTTTGCGGCGCCCATTCATTCCATCATTCCTTCATTCCTTCCCCGTCTTCGCTGTGCTCAGCCGGGTAAAATTCCATCATTCCATCATTCCCTCCCTGTAATACTTCCTGATCTGCCGCCGCACCTGCACCAGGCGCGCACCTCCGACCGCCAGGATCACGGGCGACAGGGAGAGGAGGAACCAGCCTACGAGGTGGATCTCCTCGAGGGCATCCAACTGTACAATGGCAAAGCCGGCGCTCAGGAAAACGACGGCCGTCCGGAAATAGGCCAGAAAAGTGCGCTCATTGGCCAGGCGGGTGCGTTCGATGGCCAGGTAATCGCGGGTGATGAGTTGTTTTTCATTGTCTTCCGCCATGGTTTTTGCCGGCAAAGTTGGGCAACAGGAGGCACTTAGTCAATGAACTTGATCACAAAGCGGAAGGGATGTTTATAAATTACTCAAATAAAGCCTGTTGTAGCTCCCTGTAGTTATGGATCTTTAAAACCATTTGGATTTCGTAAAAAAAATCATAAATATTTCCGGCGGCCTTGCATTTTGTATACAGGTCCCATACTTTTGGCCTACTATGTTAACGGCAATAGCACATATCATTCCTTTCACTTCCCACAACGGGCCACACGGCGCTGCTTGTGCTGCTATTTGCCGACGCGCCCGCCGCCGCCCTTAGGGGCGCAACACTTACATATTACCCATCGAGGGTAGGCCTTGCCGCCTGCCGTTTTTCCCTGAAGAATAAAGCCAGGATAACTATCTCATTATTAACACAACTGCAACTGAAACGCAGTGCCAATGACCATGCAAACCGAAATGCAGTTCACCATCGAAATCGCCGGCCCTCAGCACGAAGCCTATGCCGAGGCCATCTGTCACCTGATCGCCGAGTCGGCCAAAGCCCGGGGTACGGGCATCGCCGAGCGGCAGCCGTCCTACATCCGCACCAAAATGAACAACGGCAACGCCGTGATCGCCCTGCAGGGCGAAACGCTCGCCGGATTTTGCTATATTGAGGTGTGGAGCCACGGCCGCTATGTGGCCAACTCCGGCCTCATCGTGTCGCCGGATTTCCGCAAGCAGGGCCTGGCCAAGGCCATTAAGCAGAAGGCCTTCGAACTGTCGCGGGAGAAGTTCCCCGAAGCGCGCCTGTTCGGCATCACCACCAGCCTGCCGGTCATGCGCATCAACTCGGAACTGGGCTACAAGCCCGTCACCTTCTCCGAACTGACGCAGGACGACGCCTTCTGGGAGGGCTGCCGCAGCTGCCCCAACTTCGACATCCTGGAGCGCAACCACCGGCGCTTATGCCTCTGCACGGCTATGCTGGCGCCCTCCGGCCGGGAAGCAATGCAGTTCGACCTGACGCATATGGTGATGAATAATATTTGGTGATCCGGAGTTCGGTGTTCGCGGTTCGGTTGTTCGCAGGCCAGGCTCCGGACTGCGAAATCCGAATACCGAATAACCGAAACCCGTCTAAACAGAGAACCATGAGCCATAAAAAAATCGTGCTCGCCTACAGCGGCGGGCTGGATACGTCCTTCTGCATCCAATACCTCACCCGGGAGAAGGGGATGGAAGTGCACGCCCTGACCGTCAATACGGGGGGCTTCAGCGCCGGGGAGGTGGAAGCGCTCGGAGAACGGGCCCTCAAACTGGGCGCCGCCGGCTTCAAAGCCATTGACGCCGTGCCGCATTACTACGACAAGTGCATCCGTTACCTCATCTACGGCAACGTGCTGCGCAACAACACCTACCCCCTGTCGGTGAGCGCCGAGCGCGTCTTCCAGGCCCTGGAGGTGGCGCAGTACGCCCAGCTGATCGGCGCACAGGCGGTGGCCCACGGCAGTACCGGCGCCGGCAACGACCAGGTGCGGTTCGACCTGGCCTTCCAGGTGCTGGGCGAGAGCCTGGAGATCATCACCCCCATCCGCGACCTGAAGCTGTCGAGGAGCGAGGAGATCGGATACCTGCAGGAAAACGGCGTCGACTGGCCCTGGGAAAAGGGCAAATATTCCATCAACCAGGGCATCTGGGGCACCAGCGTGGGCGGGGCAGAGACCCTCACTTCCCACCAGCCGCTGCCGGAGGAGGCCTACCCTACCCCACTGGAAAAGACGGAACAGGCAAAGGTGAGCCTCCGGTTTGAAAAGGGCGAGCTCGCCGGCCTGGACGGGAAAACCTTCTCCCATCCCACCCAGGCCATACAGGCCCTCCAGGAACTGGCCGGGCCCTTTGCCATCGGCCGCGACACCCATGTGGGCGACACCATCATCGGCATCAAAGGGCGGGTGGGCTTCGAGGCGGCGGCGCCGCTCATTATTATCAAAGCCCACCACCTGCTGGAAAAACACGTGCTCACCAAGTGGCAGCAGTACTGGAAAGAACAGTTGGCCAACTGGTACGGCATGCTGCTGCACGAGGGCCAGTACCTCGACCCGGTGATGCGCAATATCGAAACCTTCCTGGAAGATACCCAGGAGAACGTCACCGGCACGGTGTTCGTCCGGCTTCATCCCTACCGCTTCGAACTGCTCGGCATCGAGTCGGAGTACGACCTGATGAACAGCGGTTTCGGCCAGTACGGAGAAATGAACAAGGCCTGGACGGGCGAAGATGTCAGGGGCTTCACCCGGGTGCTGTCTAACCAGCTGAAGATCCACCATTTCGTAAACCAGCAACAGGAGCATCATGATTAGGGTAGGCATCATTGGCGGCGCCGGATATACAGCGGGCGAATTGCTGCGCATCCTCCTTTTTCACCCCGAAGCTGAAGTCGCCTTCGTGCAAAGCAGCAGCCAGGCCGGCAGGCTGGTGACCGATGTGCATACGGACTTGCTGGGCGATACTTTCCTGCCTTTCATCTCCGACCCGGATTTCGGAACGGCCGATGTGATATTCCTCTGCCGGGGGCACGGCAAGTCCAAAGCCTTCCTTGCCGCTCACGACCTGCCGGACGGCCTGAGCATCATCGACCTGAGCGCCGACTACCGCCTGGACAGCGATACCCACGAGTTCGTCTACGGCCTGCCGGAACTCAACAAGGAGGCCATCCGCCTGGCCCGGTACGTGGCCAACCCCGGTTGTTTTGCCACTGCCATCCAACTGGCCCTGCTGCCCCTGGCCAAACTGGGGCTGCTGGAAGACCACGTGCATATCCACGCCATTACCGGCTCTACCGGCGCCGGCCAGGAACCGACGCCCACCAGCCACTTCAGCTGGCGGAACAACAACGTCTCCGTCTACAAGGCCTTTCAGCACCAGCACCTGGCGGAGATCCGCCAGAGCATCCTGCAATTACAGCCCAACTTCAGCAAAGACCTCAACTTCCTGCCCCTGCGCGGCAATTTCGCCCGGGGCATCTTCGCCAGCGCTTATCTGTACAGCGAGCTCAACGGAGAAAAGCTGCAGGAAGTCTATGAGCATTATTACCAGGACGAACCTTTCGTCGTCCTCAGCGAACAGAATCCGGACCTCAAACAGGTCGTCAATACCAATAAAGCCATCCTCCACCTGGAAAAGCAGGGTGGAAAAATCCTGATCATCAGCATGATCGACAACCTCCTCAAAGGCGCCGCCGGCCAGGCCGTCCAGAATATGAACCTGATGTTCGGGCTGGAGGAAACGTCGGGGCTGTGGGTGAAGGGGGTAGGGTTCTAAGGGGGCTATTGTGTAAAAGTGTAAAGGTGTAAACGTCGCCCCCACACCTTACACACTTACACATTTACACATTTACACACTTACACATTTACACATTTACACATTTACACGAGTAATGAAACTTTTCCCGGTATACCCTCTCTTCGACATCAGGCCCGTCCGGGGCAAAGGCTGCTACGTATACGATGAAAACGGGCAGGCCTACCTGGACCTGTACGGCGGCCATGCCGTAATCTCTATTGGCCACGGCCACCCTTACTATGTAGAGCGGGTGAAAGCCCAGCTGGAGGCCCTGCCCTTCTACTCCAATTCGGTGCAGAACGAGCTGCAGGAAGCCCTGGCGGAAAAGCTGGGGCAGGTTTCCGGTTGTCAAGACTATCAGCTGTTTCTGTGCAATTCCGGAGCGGAGGCGAACGAGAACGCCCTCAAACTGGCCTCCTTTCAGAACGGGAGAAGCAAAGTGCTCGCCTTCCGGAAAGGTTTCCACGGGCGGACCTCGGCGGCGGTGCGCATCACCGACAACCCGAAGATCGTGGCGCCCATCAACGAAGGGTTTGAAGTCGTATGGCACGAGCTGAACGATACGGCCGGCGTACTGGAGCGGCTGGCGCAGGGCGACATCTGTGCCGTGGTGGTGGAAGGCATCCAGGGCATTGGCGGGATTTACGTCCCCGATCCGGCCTTCTTACAGGCTGTCGCCTCCGCCTGCCGGGAGTGGGGCACGGTACTCATCCTGGACGAAGTGCAGTCGGGCTACGGCCGCAGCGGGGCGTTCTTCGCGTTCCAGCATGCGGACATTGAACCTGGGCTGGTCACCGTTGCCAAAGGCATGGGCAACGGCTTCCCCATCGGCGGCGTCCTGATCCACCCCGGATTCGAAGCCTGGTTCGGCATGCTGGGCTCTACCTTCGGCGGCAGCCACCTGGCCTGCGCCGCCGGGCTGGCGGTCCTGGAAGTCATCGAGAGGGAAGGGCTGATGGCCCATGCAGAAAAAGTCGGGCAGTATCTGATGCAGGAATTACAGTCCTTCGGCCAGGTAACCGAAGTGCGGGGCATGGGGCTCATGATCGGGGCCAGCTTTGAACTCCCGGTGAGCGCCCTTCGCCACCAGTTGTTGTTTGAAGAGAAAGTATTCACCGGCTCAGCCTCCTGCCCAAATACCCTGCGGCTGTTGCCTCCCCTGAGCCTGAGCCGGGAAGAGGCCGCCCTGTTCCTGGAAAAACTGCACTCCGTCCTGAAGCGGATGCCGAAAACGAAAGCAGCATGAAGCAATTCACCTCCGTCCACGATGTCTCCGATCCGGCGGCGCTGGTGCAGGAAGCCCTGGCCCTCAAACGGGCACCCCGCGGCAGCCTGCGGCACATCGGCCAAAACCGCACCATCGCCCTGCTCTTTTTCAACCCCAGCCTGCGCACCCGCCTCAGCACCCAGAAGGCGGCCATAGAGCTGGGAATGTCGGCCATGGAATACAACGCCGGGCAGGGCTGGCAACTGGAATTTGAAGACGGCGCCGTCATGAACCTCGACAAAGCGGAGCATATCCGGGAAGCAGCAGCGGTGATCAGCCAGTATGCCGACATCATCGGCATCCGCACCTTCCCCGGCCTGCAGGACCGGGAGCAGGATTATTCCGACTATATTCTAAAACAATTCCAGCAGCACGCCCGCGTGCCTGTGATCAGCCTGGAGTCGGCCATCCGGCACCCCCTGCAGTCTCTGGCGGACTGGGTGACGATCGAGGAACACCGCCCGGCCCATCGGCCAAAAGTGGTGCTCAGCTGGGCACCCCACCCGCGGGCATTGCCGCAGGCCGTGGCCAACTCCTTCCTGGAATGGATGAAGCGGGCCGATGTGGACCTCGTGCTCGCCCATCCGCCCGGCTACGAGCTGGCGGAAGCGTTCACCCGGGGCGTGTCCGTAACCCATAATCAAAATGAAGCCTTTGAAGGCGCCGACTTCGTCTACGCCAAGAACTGGTCGTCGTATCAGGATTACGGCCGGATCACCTGCCAGGATGCCGGATGGATGGTCACGCCGGAAAAGATGGCCCTGACGAACAACGGCCAATTCATGCACTGCCTGCCGGTGCGCCGCAACGTGGTGGTGGCCGACGCCGTGCTGGACAGCCCAAACGCCCTGGTCATCGAACAGGCCAACAACCGGACGTATGCAGCGATGGCGGTGCTGAAGGGGCTGCTGGAGGGGTGGACAGGCACAGAACCTTAGAGCATGTTTGGAGGTAGTCCCCGACACTATGTGTACGGGGCAGGCTATTTGGGCTGCAAATGTCAGATTTTGGAACCTCACGGCGGTTATTTTTTGGTCCGTAGCTAGGCTATGCACCAAAAAATGAACCTTGTGAGAACCCCAAATCTGGCATTTTCGCTTCCAAAGCACCACCTCCAAACATACTCTTA
>JAGFJD010000341.1 GCA_024102975.1 Phaeodactylibacter sp.
GGCCGTCTTTGGCCCCTGCGGGCAGGATGTCACTGCCCTGCTGGTTTCGGTGGGCAATATTAATGTGGATCCGCCGGTCGCCGCTTTTACGGCCAGCGCCGCACAGGGTTGCGCTCCTTTGGCCGTCGCCTTCAGCAATGATTCCCAAAATGCCGTGCGGTACTCCTGGGTTTTTTCGGACGGCCAGCCGCCCTTCTCTCTGGACAACACCCCCCCGGAAATCATTTTTGATACTCCGGGTACCCACACTGTCTATCTCATAGCCGAAAATGCAGCCGGAGAACGGGATACGGCCTCCCTGTCCATCGAAGTGCTGGAAGCCCCTACTGCCGATTTCAGCTTTCAGGTAACAAACGATCTCGTTGCATTCGGCAACCTGAGCGCCAACGCCAATGCATACGAGTGGCACTTTGGCGACGGCACGACTTCCCCGGCCGCCGGCCCCACGAATACTTACAGCAGCCCTGGCACGTATACCGTGCTGCTGATCGCCTCGAACGGCTACTGTGCCGACACAGCATCGCAGGCGGTGCAAATCGGAAATCCGCCGTCCGGCGGCATCGTCCTCGACCTGGGAGAAGCGGAGGGATCAGCCGGCGAAACAGTCCTGGTGCCGGTTATCATCCGGGGCGTTTTCGACACCCTGATAAGCGTTCAGGGCACGGCAGAGTTCCTGGCCGCCGGCGTGGGCAGGTTCATCGGTTACGAACCCGGTGCCCTGGGCGGCAATATCGCTGTCAATCAGGGCCAATTCGCAGCCTATACGCCTCTGGGGCTGCCGGTCGGCGCTGCGGACACCCTCTTCTACTTCCGGGTAGAACTCATCGGCAACCCCGGCGACATGTCGGAAATGGCCATCACCGGCAATCCGACGCCCCTGGAAATCACCATATTGGAGAACGATGCGCTGGCCTTTCCCGACTACACCACAGAAACCGGGAAAGTGACGATCCTGGAAAACGCCAGTGTCGACGGCAACATCACCTTCTGGAGTACCGGCGCGCCGGTCAGGGATGTCCGCGTCAGCCTGGATGTCGCCCAGACTCCCGCCGACCCGGACGCCCAGCAGGTTACCGGCGCCGACGGGCGCTACCGCTTCGACGATATTTCCCTCGGCAGCGACGTCACCCTATCCTGCCTCAAAGACATCAACGTGCTGAACGGGGTAACGACCGCCCCGCTCTTTTACGTCCAGGAATACATCGTCGGTGGCAGCAGCCCCAATATCACCTCCCCCTACCAACTGATTGCCGCCGACGCCAACTGCGACGATGCGCCCACAACCGGCGATCTCGCCATCATCCAGCGGGTGATCGTCGGCCTGGCAAGCGATTTTTCGCCCTGCAATTCCTGGGCCTTTGTGCGGGCCGACGCCAACCTGACGCTGAGCAATCCTTTGCCGTACCCATCCCTGTACAACCTGCCCGTCCTCGGCGGAGACATCGCTGTCGACTTCATCGGCGTCAAGGTCGGCGACATCCTGGGGGCGGCCTCCCCGCAGAACCGGGGCATGGGGCCTCTTGATCACCGCAATCTCGGCGCGCTGCCTCTCCTGGCAACCAACCGGCCGGCAACGGCAGGGGAAATATTGACGCTCGAACTCCGGAGCGGCAGTTTCCAGCATATTGGCAGCCTGCAGTTTGCCCTGGAGTACGATCCGCAGCGACTGGAATTCCTGGGTTTTGATGCGGCGCAAGGGGCCCTGCTGCCCGTCCACCACGCCTCGGCGGATGAGGGCCTGATCCGGTTGTCCTGGCTGGACCGCAGCGCCCGGGGGATTAGCTTCCCGGCGGATCAGGCGGCTCTGCGCCCCCGGTTCCGCGCCCTGGTGCCGGTCGCCTCGCTCCGGGAAGCCGTCCGGATCGCCCCCCTGGCGATGAAGCCGGAAGCCCTGAATGCAACCGGAGAGGAATTCACAGTGGAACTGGACTGGGAATCTGTTGCCGATGCTGCCGGGAAGGAACAGGCCGCCGGTTACCGGCTGTATCAAAATGTGCCCAACCCGGCCCGGAACAGGACGTCGATCCGGTTTTTGCTCCCCCGGGCGGAAAGCGGAGCTATCCATCTCATCGGGCCCCTGGGCCAGGTGGTTGCCGAATACAAAGGCGGATTCCGGAGCGGCTATAATGAGGTAGAATTGATCACCGAAGGCCTCCGGGCCGGCATCTACCACTACCGGTTGACAACCCCCCATTTTACTGGTACCGGAAGCATGGTAGTACAGTAAATGCCCCCTGCCGGAAAACCAAAGTACCATGGCAAGTAAAATGATCCTGTTGGCTGCCGGTCTAACGTTGGACAGCCGGCGGAGTTTCGTACACCACCGACCCTTCGGGTACGGGGCAGGCTGTACACAGCCTCATGCCCCTGCTGATCCCGTACATTGTACACGACGCCGGTCCATTCTGTCCAACTTTAGAGGGATACCGGTTCTGTTGTGCAGCATCCTGATTGCCCGGGCCTTAGCTGCCGGGGCGCAGCCGGTCACTGTAGAAGTGGCTTCCGGCCCTGCCGTCACCGGGGAGGTTGCCGTCGTGCCGGTATTGGCCCGCAACTTCACCGACATTGCCAGTTTCCAGTTTTCCCTCTCCTGGGATACCAGCAAGATCGAGCTGGCTGAGATCACAGATTGGCAGGTCGCCGGCGTAGTCGCAGGGCTGGGCGCCGGGCGGGCCAGCTTCTCCTGGTTCAGCGCCGGGGGGCAGGGCGTTACGCTTGCCGACGGCGCCAGCCTGGCCTGGCTCTCCTTCCTGGCCAAAGCCTGCCCTGGCGACAGCGCCGGGATCGTTTTTGACACGACCCAGGTCGCGATTGAGTTTACCCAGGTGAACGGAGGGCAGCTCCAGGCCATCCCTGCGGAAGTACTTCCTTCCAGGCTGGCCTTCCGTTCTCCTGCTTTGCTTCCGGTGCAGGATACCTTTTTCTGTGCGCCCGGCGCGATCAGCTTAGAGGCCGACTGTGCCGGGTGCATCCGTTTTTTGTGGAGCGACGGCAACCTGTCGCCTGCCAATACTTTCGAATCGGCGGGACACTATGCCGTAACTGCCGAAAATGCGGACGGCTGTATTTTTTCGGATTCCCTGTTTCTTCAGGCCGATACCTTCGGGCTGCAGGCCCTGCCCGACACCGCCGTATGCCCGGCGACGTCGCTTATGATAACGGCACAGGCGGGATACCCTCACTATATATGGTCAACCGGCGATACGCTGCCGGCCGTACAGGTATCCGGGCCGGGAGAATATGCGGTGACGGTGGTGAATAACCGGGGCTGCACGGCTGCCGACACGGTGAAGGTGGAAGAAGCGGGCCTGCCGCTCGCCCATGTATTTGCGGACCCTTCCAGCCTCTGCCCCGGCGATTCGGCCCGGCTCTATGCCGATGTGACGGATGCGGAAACGATAACGTGGCTGGATGCCGGGGGCAGCCCTCTGCAACAGGGCACCGAGCTGATGGTTGTTGCTCCGGACTCCTCCACCTTCTTTATGCTGGCCGCCAGCAACGCCTGCGGGGCGGATACGGCACAGGCCGAAGTAAGCGTCATCCGCTTCGGGGCCAGCGCCGGCGCCGACACCTGCATAGCAAAAGGAAGCAGCCTGCAGCTGAACGCCAGCGGGGGAACGGCCTACCAATGGCTCGGCAGCGAATACCCGGTAGATGATCCGGACATCCCCAACCCGGCCGTTCAGCCCGAAGACAGCACCATTTTCATAGTAGAAATCACCGGCCCTGGTGGTTGCACTGTGACAGATACGGTCCACGTCGCCGTTGCCGGCGATCCTCTTGCGGCAATCAAACCCATCAACCTGATCACCCCTAACGGAGACGGAAAGAACGACGCCCTGTATTTCCCGGGCCTGGCCAAGTTTGCCCGCAACCGCCTGTCCGTCTGGAACCGCTGGGGCGTACTGGTATTTCACGCAGAGGGCTATCAGTTGTCGGACGGCGAATTATGGGAAGGGACGCACAACGGCAAGCCTCTTCCGGAAGGCGATTATTACTATGCCCTCGACGTCGGGGGCCAGGTTCTCCGCCGGCACCTGATGATCATCCGGGAATAAACCAAATCTGATGAAGAACAGCATCTCCTCCATTGCGGCAGCCCTCTTTTTGTTGTTTGCCCATGCCGGCAAAACCCAGCAACTGGCCTACCACTACGGCCTGGATGGCAACGCCTTCGCCTGGAACCCGGCTATGGCCGGCAAGTACGACTATCTCAGCGTCGGCGCCGCCTTCCATCAGCCCTGGTCGGGCTTTGAGGGCGCTCCCGCCCAGTTGAACGCCTTCTTTGAATTTCCGATAACCCTCAAAAAGATGGGCGGCGGCTTTGCCGTCACGGCGGAGGAGATCGGCGCCAGCCGCACACTTGCTATGGTCCTGGCTTACAATTACAGGCTGCGCTTCGGTTACCGGGGCCGGCGGCAGCTCTCCCTGGGCCTGGCGGCCCGCTATAGCCGGCTGGATGTGCGCCTGCCGAAGGCCGTCGTCAACGCGCCCGACGACCCCCTGATCGGGCTGAGCAGGAACGCCTACAAAACTATCAACCTGGGAGTGGGCCTCTTTTTTTCCAGCAGCCAGGAGTATTTTTCGGAAAACCTGTTTTTCGCAGGAATAGCAGCCATCCCGGCGATCCCCTACGCGCCGGAGGGAAAGATCAGCCCGGCCGTCCACGCCAGCGCGATGGCCGGCGCCAGCCTGAAATTCGACGATGACAGCTGGTTCTTTGAACCCGTAGTGTGGGTGGATTACAGCGTCGAGAACCTGTTCTATCCCCAAATGAGCCTGAAAGTGGAGCGCGACCTGTATTACTGGCTGCGGCTTCAAATAGCATCCAACAGCATCGCTCCCGGTTTTGGTTACATGGTCAATTTGAACGATAATACCCAAATCCGGATCAGCGTTTCGGGGCGTTTCTTTTTCGGGCGGCTGGGGGCTTACGTCCAAAGGGGTATGGATGGTGCGGTGGCATACCGGAGCCAGCCGGGGTATTATTAAACCTCTATATCCGCGCCTGATAGGTATACAACTCATAATACCGCCCCTTCCTGTCGATCAGTTCCTGATGGTTGCCCCGTTCTACGATGTATCCGTTCTCGACGACCAGGATCTGGTCCGCCTTGCGGATGGTGCTGAGGCGGTGGGCGATCACGAAGGTGGTGCGCCCCTGCATCAGCTCGTTGAGGCTCTTTTGGATCAGAGACTCGCTCTCGGTATCCAGGTTGGAGGTGGCCTCATCCAGAATGATGATCTTGGGGTCGGCCAGGATGGCGCGGGCGATGGCGATGCGCTGCCGCTGCCCGCCGGACAGCTTGACGCCCCGCTCGCCGATCAGGGTATCCAGGCCGTCTTCGAAGCGGTCGGTGAACTCGTTGACGTAGGCGGCCCGGACGGCCTGCTGCAGTTGCTCTTCCGTGGCATCCGGCCGGGGGAAGAGGATGTTCTCCCGGATGGTGCCCTCGAACAGGAAGTCGTCCTGCAGTACGACCCCCAGGTGGCGGCGGTAACTGCTTAGGCTCACTGTCGACAGGTCGGTGCCGTCGATGGTGACTTTGCCGGAGTCGGGGTTCAGGAAGGAGGCGGCCAGCCCGGCGATGGTCGTCTTGCCCGAGCCGGAGGTGCCGACCAGGGCGGTGACCGAGCCGGAGGGAGCGTCGAAGGTGATATCGTGCACCACTTCTTTGCCTTCTATGTAGGCGAAGGAAACTTTATCGAAACGGATATCTCCTTTGACGGATGGCAATTGCACCGTCCGCACCGAAGGGTTGTCCTCCGGGTCCATATTCATGATCTCCTCGGTGCGGTCCAGCCCGGCGAAGGCCTCGGTCAGCTGGCTGCCGATGTTGCTCATCTGCACGATTGGAGCGATCATAAAGCCGAGGTAGAGGGTGAAGGCCAGGAAATCGCCGAAGGTCATATTGCCCTGGATGATCTGATAGCCGCCGATGCCCATGATGCCGGTGCTGGCCATGCCGAGCAGAAAGGTGGCCGAGCTGGTCATCAGGGAGGTAGAGGTCAGGCTTTTTTTGACGTTTTGGAACAGCATTTCCACGCCCTGCTCGAAGGTGGCGTTTTCCTGCTGCTCGGCATTGAAGCCTTTGATGACGCGCACCCCGTTGAGCGTTTCTACCAGCCGGCCGGTAACCTGGGCGTTCAGCACGCCCCGCTCCCGGAAGATGGGGCGGATGTAGCCGAAGGCCTTCAGGGCAATAAAGGCGAAGATGCCCACCGGCACCAGCACGTACAGCGTCATCATGGGGCTGATGCGGATCAGCAGGAAGAGGGAGGCAACAGAGGTGAGCGTGCCGCCCACCAACTGCACCAGCCCGGTGCCCACCAGGTTGCGCACCCCTTCCACGTCCGTCATGATCCGGGACACCAGGGCGCCCGATTTGTTGTTGTCGAAATAGCTGATCGGCAGGGAGAGGATTTTTTTCTGCACCCGGGCCCGCAGTTTAGAGATCAGCCGCTGGGCTTCCACGCTCAGCAACTGGGTCAGCCAGAAGGACGTTACAGCCTGTACAATAATAGAACCTGCCACTACTGCCAGCAGGATTTTCAGCATCTGCATGTCCTTCTCCACGATCACGTTGTCGATCAGGTATTTGCTGGCGCCCGGAAGCACCAGCCCCGCCAGGCGGCTGATGACGATGAGCAACAGGCCAAGCAGGATGAGGCCTTTGCGCGGCCAGATAAAGTCCTGGAAGGCCTGCCGGAGGGTTACTTTCTTCTTTTGCATAACAGGGTTGAGGGTTTTCAGGAATGCACAGAGATTGAAAACGCTGTGCGAGGCGCAAAGGTTTTATACTGACGCACGGCAGGTTTTGTCGGCTACAAAACCCGCCGGGTCAGTATATACTGGCATCGCTGGTTTTGCTCCTGACAAAACCACGCGTTCGCCAGTATAGAACCTTCTCTAAATCCCATCGTGTCAGGTTCTTAAACCTGGCGGGGCCTATGGGCTCGCGAAACAAACTACCGACAACGGCCAACGTGCAACTACAAACGCTCCGTCACTCCAGCCTGATCTCGCAAATCTCAAAGTTATCCCCCCGGTAACCGGTAATCAGCAGCTTTTTCCCGTCCGGATGCCAGTGAGGCAACGTATCTCCGTCCTCATTAAAGGTAATCCGTTCCTGCCGTTTGCCATTCTTTTTCATGATGTAAATCTCCGGGCGTATGTCCTCCATGGAAGTGACGTAGGCGATGCGGCGGCCGTCGGCGCTCCAGGCCGGGCAGAAGTTGTGGCGGGGCCAGCGGGTCAGGCGCTTTAGTTTTCCGGATTTCAGCTTCAGGCGGTAAATCTCGTCGTCCTCGTTATTAGTCTCGTGGCGGGAAAAGAAGAGGATTTCCTTTCCGGAAGGATGCCATTGGGGGTAGACGTTGCGGTATTCGTCAGTGAAGAGCGCTGTGGTACGGTTTTCCGCCAGATCATACAGATACAGGTTGAAATTCGTCTCGCTTTCCTGGAGCGTAAAGGCGATGCGGCGGCCATCCCGAGCGTAGCGGGCGAACAGGCCGGCGCTGGTTTCCTTGTCCAACCGCATTACCTCGCGCAGGCCGGTACGGTCGGTGTTGACCTCGAATAGAGCTGTAACGTTATCAATAGAGGACTCGAAAAGCACTTTTCTGCCGTCAGGATGCCAACTGGGGCGTCGGCAGTCGCCAGGTTGATCGGATAACTGAACTAATTGACCGCCCTCATCGTCCATGATAAAAATATCCCACTTCCCGTTCCGGTCCGATTCGAAAACGATCCACTGCCCGTCGGGTGAATAGCTGGCGTAGCGGTCGTTGGCGGCATGGTTGGTGAGGATGTACTCGGAGAAAGGGGGCTGAGCGGCCGCCTGGATGCAAAATGCTACGTGGAGCAGGAAGAGATATAGTGGCTTGTGAAATGGCATAGAAACGGGCCTTGGCTAGTGGCCAGGCGACTTGCTCTGCCTGAACTCTATGCAGTTCGCCTGGCCACTAGCGGCGTCCCTAAAGTTACGGATTTTTTCTCGAAAAAACCAGGACAGATGGACACCCTTGCGTCCATTCCTTTTTCTTGTTTTTTACTTTGAAGAAGGAATGCAATTTGCTGATTTTCAGAATGTAATTGATTTTCTAATCGGCGGATTTATAATGTCGGGAGGGACAGCAATTTTGAAGCCGGCTGTCCGGCCGTTATCTTCAGCCCAAAATACTTCATGGAATTTGACAAATCAAATGCGCTTTTCACCTCGCGGGAGGAAATCACCTTCATTGGCCACTGCAGCATTTCCCCGCTCTACAGCAAAGCAGCGGACGTTGCTGTTGAATTGCTCCGTGCCCACCAGCAGCAGGGCGGAGCGCCGTTGATTGAGGCTTATATGGAACAGTTGAACGAGCTGAAAATCCAGGCTGCCGCCCTGCTTCGCACCCGGCCGGAAAATATGGCTTTTGTCAAGAACACTTCCGATGCGCTTTCCATGGTGGCCAACGGCTATCCCTTTGAGCCTGGCGACGAAGTGATCACGTTCGTCCAGGAGTATCCGGCAAATTTTCACCCCTGGCGCCTGCAGGAACGGACTCGGGGCGTGGAGATGAAGCTGCTGTCCAACCGCCCGGCCAGGGAAGACATCCCTGCTGAAGTGATCGGCGGCTGGAGCATGGAAGAGCTGGAGGGCCTGGCCACCTCCAAAACCAGGGTCATCGCCATTAGCCATGTTCAGTTCACCAGTGGTTTTGCCGCTAACCTTCAGGAACTGGGGCAATTATGCAGCGCCCGGGGCATCGATCTGGTCATCGACGCCGCCCAGAGCCTGGGCGTACAGCCCATTTATCCCGAAGAGATGAACATCGCCGCCGTGGCGTCCGCCGGCTGGAAGTGGCTGCTGGGGCCGATGGGTACCGGAATATTATACACCTCTCCCGAATTTCGGGAAAAATTGCGCCCCGTGCAGGTCGGCGCCGAAACCATGGTGCAGGAATTTGATTTTATGAACCTGGAATGGAATCCTATTCCCACCGCCAGGCGCTTCGAGTTCAGCACATCCCCCGTCTATCTGGTCGCTGCGCTGGCTACCTGCCTCCGCGAGATACACGCCCGCTATGGGGCTGATGCCATCTTTGAAGAAGTGATCCGCCTCCAGAATTTGTTTCTGGGCAAGCTGAATAACCCCACTCTCAAGCCTCTTTTATTCGAACCGGAACACCGCTCTGGCATTCTATCCATCTATTGCGAGAACCTGAAAGCGGCTACGGCAAAACTGACGGAAAACAAGATCGCCTGTGCCCCCCGCAGCGGCCTGTTGCGGATAGCGCCTCATTTTTACAATACAGAGGAAGATATGGAGCGGCTGGCGGAAGTGCTGAATGGAAGCGATTTGCCGGGACAGAGAGGTTGATATAGCGTATCATTTGATCTTTACGTAAGGTTGGTCAGGTCGAGGAACTCAATCAACCCCATCTGTCCAGCCAGATGAAAGTTAACCCAGTCAACCATTATTCAACTTGGCCTCCAGCGTGATCTCGGCGGCCTTCAGTACCCGCGACACCGGGCAGTTGGCCTTGGCGCCGTTGGCCAGCTCCATAAATTTATCCTTGCCGATGCCTGGGATGCTGGCTTCCAGCGCGAGGTTGATCCGGGTGATGGTGGGCGCTCCATCCACCATATCCAGGTGGAGCCTGGCTTCTGTTTTCAGCTCATCAGCCGTGAAGCCGGCGTTGCTCAGCTGGACGGCGAGGGCCATGTTGAAGCAGCCGGCGTGAGCGGCGGCGATGAGTTCTTCCGGGTTGGTGCCCATCTTGCCGTCTTCGTTTTCGAAGCGCATGCGGAAAGAGTAAGGCTGTTCTTTAAATACCCCGCTTTGAGTTGTCAGAGTGCCTTTGCCTTCTTTTCCGGTGCCTTTCCAGACGGCGTTTGCGGTACGTTTCATATAAAGGTAGTTTTGTTTTTAAGCGTAACAGTATTTCCGGCAGTAGGTTCGCGGCAATAGCCCCCCAAATCGGAGCGTTCAGCGGCAACGGGCACAATAGATGAAAAAATTTTGGGAATTGATTCGTGACTCTTAACTTTATTCTCGTCAAAACGACTGATAACCAACCAAACACAGGACTATGTTGAAAGAATTCAAGGACTTTATTATGCGCGGCAACGTGCTCGAACTGGCTGTTGCCGTGATCATCGCCGGCGCATTCGGCGCGGTGGTTACCTCCTTCACCAATGACGTCATTATGCCGCCCATCGGCCTGGCATTGGGAGGGGTGGACTTTAGCGACCTGGCCATCACGCTGGCCGGCGCCGAGATGAACGACGCCGGCGAGGTCGTCAAAGAAGCCGTACAACTTCGTTACGGCGCCTTCATCCAGAAGGTGATAGACTTCCTGATCATCGCCTTCATCATCTTCATGCTGGTGCGTACGTACAACAGTATGCAGAAGAAGAAAGAAGAAGCGCCGGCGCCGCCTCCCGGGCCTTCTGCCGAGGATTTGCTCGCCGAAATCCGCGACCTGCTGAAGAAACAGTAAACTGCGGGTTGCTTCAACGAAAAAACGCCACCTGGGAGAATGCTCCGGGCGGCGTTTTTTCGTTTCCGGACGGGCCGTTTTAAGGCGCGTGATTGCCCCTTCACCGATAAACCGCCACTTTCCCGCTCCACTTCCATTGGCTTCCGAAGACATTCATCACATAAAGCCCCGGGCCGAGCCCCCGGATATCTACCTGATGCAGGCTGCGCGGCGGCAAATGCGACAGCAGCCCCTTCCACGCCAGCCGCCCGTCCAGCGCAAACAGTTCTGCCTGCAAAGTGGCCGCCGTTCCGGAATCTATCAGCAGGCTCACCTCTTCCCGCGCCGGTTGCGGGAACACCCGGATTTGCGGGCTTTCGCCGCTCTCGGTTGCCATCGTCGGGATATCGGGGTAGAGCTGTCGCCTGGGAATGATCTCCTTCGGCAACCGCCCGGTGCGCCAGAAGAGCTGGCAAACGGCGCCGCCGCCATCCTCAAAGTATTCGAGTTTTATGGGATACTGCCGCCCTTTTTCCAGGAAGAGGCTGCCCTGAGTTTCGGTGGGCGCCTGGGGCACCCACTGGTCGACGATGAGCTGATCATCGACCCAGAGCCGGACGCCGTCATCGGAAATGATGAAAAACTCATGTTCTTCGGAGAAAAGCGGTTCGATGCCGCCGGTCCATCGGATGGAAAAAAAATCTTCCCCGATCAGGTTGGGGGCGGCCGAAGACCCGCCCCAGCTGAAGTTGATGGCCGTGTCGATACGCCAGAAGGCCGGCGTACCGCTGAAGTTGTGCTCGACTTCGTCGTAGTAGGCACCGGTCAGGCCGGCGCCGCTGCCCAGCTGAGCTTCCTCGTAGTGAGCGGTGAAGCTCAGCGGGGTTTCTTCCGCCTGGAAGGAAATGGTAGATTGGCCGGCACCGCCTTCCCACTGGCCAAAAATGAAGAAGGCCTCGCCCTGTTGTTGGGTGACGGGCGCTTTGATGCTGCGGAGAATGCCGACTACGCTGGTAACGGTGTGAGGGGTGGTCACCGTTTGGCCGTCGACCCGCAGGCGGAGGCCGGGAGGCTCAGTGAAAACCGTAAAGGTGGTTTTTTCGGGTAGGACATCCCGGTACACCGTTCGGCTCAGCCCTTCATGGTCGGTGGCCGTAAGGTAGACCCGGTACCAGACGTTGTCGCTCGTCTCCCCGATGATGGGGATGAGGTAATAGCCGTTGCTGATCCCTGCTGTCGGCGCCATCGCCGGGTGGGCGTGGTCATCGTGGTGGAAGTCGATCCGCCAGGCCAACTGGCCTGCTCCCAGGGTGCCGTCTTCGGCGTCGGTGGCCAGGCCGCTGAAAAAGAGGGTGTCGCCAGCCCGGTAGGTGAGGTCCTCTGCCGGGCCCGAGATCACCGGGGAGGGGCGGGTATTGGCGGTAACGGTGAGCAGCGCCGCTTCACTGAAGGCCTCTCCTTCGTCATTGCTGACCCGGCACCGGAAGAGGCTGCCGTCATCTGCCAGGCTGGTGGTGAGGGTATAGGCCGGGGCGGTAGCGCCGGGGATGTCTGCCCCGTTGCGCTGCCACTGGTAGGCGAGGGGAGGGGCACCCGAGGCGCTGACTTCGAAGGAAGCTTCTTCTCCGGCCGGCGCGAGCACCGGGCCAGGGCTGGAAGAAATGAAAGGCGCCCCGCTGCCGGTGAAAAAGATGCGCCACAGTACGCCGTTTGACGTGCTGGTGTTGTCCTGCTGGGAGCCGCCGCCCAGCCCCCGCCGCTCCAGATAGTAGAGCGAGCCGTCGGGTGCGGTGAGCAGGCCTATAGGCCGCTCGATGCCGGAGGCGAAATCCTCGATAATCTCTCCGCTGCCGGGATCCAGCACCCGGAGGAAGCCTGCGCAGTAGTCGCCGAAGAAATACTTGCCCAGATAGCGGCCAGGGAATTGTTGCGCCGGCGGATCGTAGAAAGCGGCACCGATGACGGCGCAGCCCTCCTGGTGGCTGTAGGCATATAGCGGATCCTTATAGTTGGGCGGCGCCGGGTTGCCGGACAGGAACCCCTCCACGTCGCCCCAGCCGTAATTGCGGCCGGCGAGGATTTCGTTTACTTCTTCAAAATCGCCGCCGCCGACATCGTTGGCGAACAGGCGGCCCGTGCCCGGCTGCATGGCTGTAGTGAAAGGGTTGCGGAAGCCGTAGGCCCAGATCGCCCGGTTGTTCCCGGAGAGCTGCCCGTAGAACGGGTTGTCCGCCGGAATGCTGCCGTCCGGATTGATGCGCAGGATCTTGCCCAGGGTGGTG
Source organism: Phaeodactylibacter sp. (assembly GCA_024102975.1). Classification (GTDB taxonomy): domain Bacteria; phylum Bacteroidota; class Bacteroidia; order Chitinophagales; family Saprospiraceae; genus JACJXW01. The sequence continues at coordinate 12,750 of JAGFJD010000341.1, forward strand.
TTCAGGTCCTGCCCATTGGCGGCGTTGGCCCCGTCGCCGACGGCGATGTAGAGTTTCCCGTCCGGGCCGAAGTGCATGGCGCCGCCGTTGTGAATGGTGCCCGAGAGGGCCTCCAACTCAAACAGGATCACCTCGCTGTCCGGAAGGGCATAGTTGCCGTTGGCCGTGAAGCGGCTGATGCGGTTGTGGTTCGCGCCGGCGACGGTATAGAAAATGTAGAGGTAGTTGTTTTGTTCGAAGTTGGGATCGATGGCGATGCCGCCCAGCCCTCGTTCGTTATAGTTGTCGACTTCGATCTGGAGAAAAGGGTCGGGCAGCAACGCTCCATTTTCTACGATCCGGACGCTGCCGCTCTTTTCAGTGAGGAGTATCCTGCCGTCCGGCGTGACAGCCATGGCCGTGGGGTCCAGCCCTTCGGCGATCTTTTCTTCGGCAAAACCCGGGGGCAACTGGGCGGCGAATAACGAAAAGGAGAACAAAAGCAAGAATAGGAAGCAAGCGCCTTTCATGAGGGTATTTTTTGTTTAGCCAAAGGGAGCAGCGAAAAATAACTTCCCCATTTAGGAGCCAAAACTTGACAAGTTTCCGAAACTTGTCAAGTCTAAAACGGGAAGCTATTTTGCTCCGACCCCAAAGATAAATATAATCCCCGGGAGCAGAGGTAAAAGGGCGGCGGGCTGGGAAAGGCGTTTTTCCCGTTCGGCAAAAAAAAGAGGGGCGGTTGATTCCGGGAGCTTCATCCGCAGAAAGCGCATTCATCATAAGTACCCCTTTCCTGCCGGGAGCAGGTATGTGTTTAGCGCTATCCGGAGCGCGGACCCCGTACCCGAAAGGGTCGGAATCCGCGCTCCGGCCTTTCTAAGGTTCTTAAGCGCTAAACACATACTTTTACAAAACCAAGCGTGCATCCAAACGGAAAAACTATATCGGCAGGTTCAGCTTGTCCGCCAGGTAGCGATGGTAAATGAAAAGCACCAAAACCGCGCCGCCGGCAGCGATGAGCAGGCTGCCGATCAGGCCGGTACTGGCAATTCCGACAAAGCCGCCAATGATGCGGCCGACGAAAGAACCGACAATGCCTATGATGATCGAAGAAATCCAGCCGCCTTTTTCTTCCTGAGGAGTTATCATTTTTGCGATGGCGCCGGCGGCAAAGCCAATGAGAAGCCAATAGATCAGTCCCATAGTTTAGTTGGTTTTAGTTGAGTGAAAATCACTCTAAGGTACATTTAAAAAATAAATTCGACGCCGGCGAGTCAGGGGCAGCCTGGAGCCTTTATGGGCGAAGGCTGCCCCTGACTCGCCGGCCCAAAATGTCGAATTTATTTTTTAACCACTACTAAGGTAATAAAAATTGTTCCCAAATGACTCAACTTGGTAAGTCTTAGTTCCTGCCTTATCTTTAAGCCCTGCAAAAAAGAAAACCATGAAACTTGCCGCCATCGATATCGGCTCCAACGCCATCCGCCTTCAGGTCATCCGCATCATTAAAGAAGGGGAGCGGATCAGCTTCAAAAACCAGGAATATATCCGGTTTCCGCTCCGCCTCGGCCGGGATGTATTCTCGACCGGAAGGATCAGCGAAAGCACCATCGTCAGCTTCGAAAAGCTCATGCGCACCTTCAAGCTGCTGCTCGAACTGTACGATGTGGACGGCTACATCGCCCGCGCTACCTCCGCCATGCGCGAAGCGAAGAACGGCAAGGACATCATCCAGCGCATCGCCACCTACTACGACCTCAAGATCGGCATCATCAGCGGCAGGGAAGAGGCGGAGTACCTCAGCAAAGCCATCGTGCCTTACCTGAACGATAAGACTTATATCCACATCGATGTTGGCGGAGGCAGCACCGAGATCAACATCTACGACGGGAAAACCCGCGTCACTTCCAAATCCTTTAAAATGGGCTCGGTACGGCAATTAGAAGGGCATATCCGCAAGGCGGCCTTCAAAAGCATCGCCAATTGGCGGGATAAGGTGGCGCAGGCCATGAAACCGCCGGTCGTAGCCGTGGGCACCGGCGGCAACATCAATAAACTATTCAACCTCTCAAACCAGAAATACCGCAACAGCATCAGCCTGGCAGAATTGCAGGCCCTGCGCGCCTATGTCGGCGAGTTTACCTACGAACAGCGCATGAATATCCTCAAGATGAACCCCGACCGTGCCGACGTGATCATCCCCGCCTCCGAAATCTACGCTGAAGTGATGCGCCTGTTCGGCTCCGATTACATCATGGTGCCGGGGGTGGGCCTCAAAGATGGTCTGCTTTATGCCCTCTACGAAGACGTCGCCCAGGAACGGATAGAAGATATCCAGTTCCTGGGGCAGTTCTAACCGGATGCGCCACTTTTAAGTGGTGCGTTCCTGGTATTCTGGACTTTGGACAGTCCCAAGGCAAAGGCGGAAATCGGAAGGCGGAAAAGCAGGTTTTGGCGCTGCCGGGCCAGCATATCCTGTCCATCCTGTTAATCCTGTCTACCCAAAGCACAATACCTCCCCAAAAAACCAAACCTGTCTCTCTTGTCTCAAAAACGCGGGCACAATATCATATCCGCCGGCTCTTCCGGCAGCCGGTCCTTTCCTGTAAATCCTCGTCCGAAAAAGTAACTCCACTCCAGCCCGAAGAGGCTGCCGTTGCTGCGGAAGGGTATAGCCGGCTCCTGGCGGGGAGTTGACAGCTGCCCCTGCACGACAGCAGTTAGGCCTATCCGGGCGAAAACCCCCACGGAAGAATGGCTGCCGTTGCTCATTTTACGCAGCAGGCCGCTGCTCAGGTGGAGGGCGGCGCGCACTCCCCCAATACTGGCTTCCTCTGACAGATCAGCAGCCATTTCCCGGATCTCCCGGGGCACAACCAGGCCAAAGGCCGCTCCCAGCCGGCCGTAGCCGTGCATCCGCCGTTTCCGCCACCAGGGGAAACCGCGCACATCGGACACCAATACCAGGTGAACCGGGGCTTCCAGGCTGATATAATCCCGGCAAATGACTTCCTTGCCGGTATCATAGGAATACGCCAACCCATCCGCCCTCAGCCCGGCCTCCCAGAACAGGTTGAGGCGGTTGCGCAAGGGGCCCCACTGCCAGTTGGCTTTCCGGTTGAGGCGGTAACGGGCCAGTGCCGACAGGCCCGGGCGCAGCACCATCTCCGAAGTAGCGGCCGGCGCGACCTGCAATTCCGGGCTGGATAAATGTACGCTGGTGCCTATGCCCCATTGCCAGCGGCCGGGTTGGGCAGAGGTTATAGAAACAGATGACAGACAGAAAATGAAGAAGCATATTGCTTTCATAGGGCAAAATAAATTGCAGGCCAAAAAAAAACGAAATCAACAAGCTTTTCAGGATAATCGCCCCTATGCTGTCCTGATTGCCACATCCTGTTAATCCTGTTCATCCTGTTCATCCTGTCTTCAAAAACAGTAGGGCCTGCATCCCATCTTGTCCAATCCAGTCGTCTGTTTGCGCCTATCTCCCGTTCGTCTACTTTTTAAAACCAGCCATTCCTCCTGTCTTATTTTAACCGGAAGTAAAATCATCCATTGTTGAAAACCAAAAATTAACGTTTATGAAATCTCCGGCTGTTTTACTTTTTCTCCTGATGCTGGCCGGCGCCAGCCAATGCCAGCCCGCCGACGACATTCCACGCCTGGATGCCGACGGCAAGGCCGCCCTCCGCGAATTCCTGGCCCTGCCGCCTTCCTGTCAGGTACGCCCTGCGCCGGAAGGCGAACCCGGCATGCCGCTGCTCATCTGCGGCAGGCTGCTCCGAAAGGAAAACCAGGCACCTGTGCCTCATGCTTCCGTACTGGTATACCATACGGACATCAAAGGCGACTACCGCCAAAGCAAACCGCGCCAGCCCGAAACCGCCCGCATCAGCGGCACGGTGCAGACGGATGAGAAAGGCCGGTTCCTCCTTTCCACCATCCTGCCCGGCAAGTACAACAACAAGGGAGAGGGGGGGCATATCCACCTGCAGGTAGAAGGGGCCAAGCCGAAGGGTTATACCTTCCAGTTCAGCCAGTACTCCAGCTTCAGCGACAAGCAGTTCATCAACAACAGCGATCAGTTTTTCCTGGTAAATCTCTTCCGCGACGGGCAGGACCGGCTGGTCGGTTTTCTGGATGTGCCGACAAAAGGCATGTAGGCTGCGTAAACCGAAAAAATTGCCAGTTCCCGTTTGGGCCCGGCAATTTTTTCGGTTAAAACATATATATCCCCCGGATGGTCACGGTGCGGCCGATGAAGCGGCCGGACTGCTGGCCGGGCAGCGGGCTGGGCTCGTTGCCGTCGCTGATGAGCAGGTTGTTGATCCACCTCGACCATTGGATGTTGATGCCCAGGTTTTCCTGGAAGAAAAACGTGCCGCCCAGGATGATGGAGTAGAGGTTGTCTTTCAAAGGGAAAGACTCGGTGGCGTCCTCGCCGGTAAAGTCGATGATCTCCGCGTTGATCACCCGGGCGTAAGACACGCCGGCGCTGGCCTGTATCTTCCAGTCCTGAAAGTGTACCATCACCGGCGCTTCCACCAGGTTGAGCCGGATCTTGTCGAAGGTGGAAGCCGGATTGTCCAGCTTGTGGCGGCTGGCGCCCTGCTGGGCGAAGAGCATCTCAAGGCTCAGCCGCCAGCGCTGGGTCAGGATGGCGTCGACCCGCCCGCCGACGTTGACGCCGATCTTGTTGAAGCCGGTGAGATCATCTCCGTCGACCTGCGAGAGGTTCATCCCCGCGACGATGCCCGCTTCAAAGCGGCGCTCCGGGCCGGCATTTTGTGCCAGCAGGGTGCCGGCGAGAAAAATCAGTATGGCTATGAGTTGAAATCTAAGCTTCATGTTCTTTTATTTTGAGTGCATAACGCTTTCCGGGCCAAAGTTAGAAAATTCCGGCCTGCTTCCCGCCTAATGTCCTGATCACTGTTCGGCCCCCTCTTTGGCGAGCATTTCCAACGCAGCAGGGCGGAAAAAGAAAAAGTCAAAAATCACTTCTTTTGCCCGAGGGGAGCATATATGCATAACGCCAATTTCCCCGAAAACATATTTCCCCGCAGGCTGTAACTTTTGTCAGGCCCTGGCATTATCAGGATACTTGCACATTCATGAGATCCACTTATCGCGCCTCTCTGTTTTTTCTTTTCCCACCAAGCCCTATATTTGCCGGGGTCAATAAAAAATTATGTTCAAATACACGCGGCACAGCCTGAAGAAGCTGGAAACCCTGCTCGAAGAGCTCGAATATACGGTGCGCTACGAGAAGGGCAACTTCAATTCCGGCTATTGTATCGTAGAGGACCGAAAGGTGGCGGTGATCAACAAGTTCTACGACACCGAAGGGCGGATCAACTGCCTGATCGACATCCTCGGCAGCCTGGAAGTGCCCGTAGGGCAACTCAGCGAACCTTCGGCCAAATTCTTCAGGAAGATCAACGAACTGACGGCCGGCGATGAGGAGGAATGATTGACAGGCTTCAGTGCCGGCGCCTTGTTTTCATTTAAAATCACACATCACACTGGCTACAGAACTGGAAATAATTCTGACCGGCACCGGAACCTCCCAGGGCGTACCCGTCATCGGGTGCGAATGTGAGGTGTGTACCTCTGTGGACGAGCGGGACAAGCGGCTGCGCACCGCTGCGCTCATCCGCTATGGAGATATCCGCATCGCTATTGATTGCGGCCCGGACTTCCGGCAGCAGATGCTGCGCAGCCAGACCCGCCGGCTGGACGCGATCCTGATCACCCATGAACACAATGACCACATCATTGGCATGGATGACGTCCGGCCTTTCAATTTTCAAAACTGGACGGACATGCCCGTGTATTGTACGCCTCGCGTCCAGCAATCCCTGATCCGGCGCTTTGCCTACGTGTTTGCCGCAGAGAACCGCTACCCCGGGGCGCCGATGGTGCGGCTGCACGCCATCTCGAAAGACGAACCCTTCAGGGTGGCCGGGCTGGAGGTGCAGCCGGTGGAAGCGATGCACGGCAGGATGCCCGTCCTGGGCTTCCGCATCGGGCAGTTCGCCTACCTGACGGATGTGCGGTCGGTCGCGCCCGGAGAACTGGAAAAGGTGAAAGGTGTCCGCAAGCTGGTAATCAGTGCTTTACACCGCCGGGAACACCATTCCCACCTCAACCTGCAACAGGCCCTGGAACTGATCGGACAGCTCGGCCCGGAAAGGGCCTATCTCACGCATATCAGCCACCGGATGGGCCGGCACGAAGAAGTGCAGCAGGAGTTGCCCGAAAATGTTACCTTGGGTTATGATGGGCTGAAGATCGTTTGTGCCTGAAACGGCCCGAACCACGAATATCACAGAACGAGAAAATATCAACCTGATGTCCCACAATTATTTCTACTTCTTCTTTTTCCTCCTGTTTGCTGCCTGCCAGGGCGGCGGCCCTCCCGAAGGCCCTCCCATTGAGCCGCACCAGGAAGACTGGGCGGTATTCCTGCGCGAAGAAGCCGCCGGCCCTTCCGTGATAACGGCCGACCTGGGCTGGGCCCGGGTAGCGCCGCTCCCGTACCACAACAAGCTGCTGGTGCTGAGCGTCCTGGCCGAAGGGGAATTGCCTTCCGGTTTTCCCACTGAACGGGAGATCGGCATCGCCAACCGCCTGCAAGACCAGCTCATCCGTGCCCTGGAGAAACCCGGACAGGGAATCTTCGTGGGCAGCAGCACTTCTTTCGGCCGGAAAACATTCTTTTTTTACCTCAACGACAGCCGGGATCCGGAGCGCATCACCGGGCAGGTCCTGGCGGGATTCCGGAGCCGGAAGGTGGAGCAGGAAGTCCGCAAAGACCCGCAGTGGGGTGCCTACTTCAACATTCTTTTCCCTTCCTCCGGGGAAATGCAGGAAATCCGGAACGAAAGAGTCCTCCAGGGGTTGCAGAGCGCCGGCGATGCCCTTCGGCGGCCCCGCCCCATCGACCACTGGATTTACTTCCCCGGCCCGGAACAGCGCGATAGTTTCCTCCGGGAAGCCCGGGCGGAAGGATTCGGGTTCGTAGAGATGAACGAAAAGGCAGAGGGAGAAAACCCCTACAGCCTGCATATCATCCGCGAAGATAGCATCCACGTCCCCCGCATCCACGAACTGACCCGCAGCCTGCAGGAGAAAGCGGAAAAATACAACGGCGAATATGACGGGTGGGAAACGGTGGTGGTCCGGGAGTGAGGGGTATTGCTATATTGTTGTGGGAAGCACAGGCCTGGAGCCATTCGTTGATTGTTCGCCGAAACAGACAACGGTCAACGGACAACCAACAACGAGGAACAAAATCAGGATTCTGTGCCAGTATGTGCTCAAATTAATCCCAGACTCCTATTGGCAGTATTTTTCCAGCCATATTATTGCTACAGGCGGGCAAAAAAATACTTATTTTAAACCCAGAACAGAAAAATCGGTATAAAGAAATAGGGCACGGCGCCAATTCGTTGTACTGAAATACCTTGTACCAAACCACAAAAGGCTATGTCACGACTGGATTATGTTACTATTGCCATCGTTGCTGTTTGTGTTGCAGCACTCGTTTATCTCATCTATATGACCACCAACCTGCTGGGAGAACCTGGCAGCGACTCCGGAACGACGACGGAAGTGGTGCCTCCGGGCAACAACGAGGACGCCGGAGACGACACCTATTACTTCAACGAGGAAAACAAAGCAGAAGATATAGAGAGCCAGGGAGATGCCGGTTCTGCCGACGCCGGCAGCCGTTCGGATTACGATTACCAGAATGAAGAAGGCTCCGATAAAGAGCCTTCCTCCTCTGGTACCCCATCCACTGCCCCTTCTTCCACATCCGAACAGGCGGACACCCGGAGCAGCAGCGTTGCCCGGGAGGAATATACCGCTCGGGGCGGCGCCACTTCTGGCAGCCCGGCCAGCAGCGCTTCGGGAGACTTTATGGTTATGGCCGGAACCTTTACCGTAAAAGCCTATGCCCAGGACATGGAAAAAAAACTGCGGTCCATGGGCTACAACAACGTCATACTGGAACCTTTCGACCGGGGTAAGTATACGGTCGTCATGGTTGACCGCTTCAGTTCCCTGAGCAGCGCCCAGTCATTAGTCAGCGAGCTGAAAAGCAAGGGCGTCGACTCGTATGTGAAGCGGAAGTGAGGCAGGCGGGGAATTGTTAGTTATCCGGGATAAGGCCAAAGAACCGGGCCGCCCAATACGAAGAAAAGAAATCCACATCCTTGGAAAAATCTCCTTCCGCGCCTCCCTGCATGGGCCCCTCCCCCGGGTCGACGGCGATGGCATGGCCCAGGCCGTCGAGGTCGTAGCGGAGGAGGACGGTAGTGCCGGCGCTGTCCTGATAGGTGGTGCATTTGACTCCCGCTGTGCCGTTCATCGCTTTCACTTCGGCAGGCGCCGCCGGATCAAGGTCATATAGGCTCAGCCATTGTTCGGCCAGTTCGTCGGCGTTGACACTGCTGACGATGGGGTCGTCCGTTCCGTGGAATATGGCCAGGGGAGGATAAGGGGCGGCATAGCCCGCATTCTGCCGGCGCACCCGGCTTTCCCATTCCTCCGCCGGCAACGCAATCTTCCCTTTCATAGCCTGTAAGCCTTCGCTGAGCCCATCCGCGGCGGCATAGGGAATGCCCGACATGACCGCTCCTGCCCGGAAGGCCTCCGGATATGCCGCCAGCATAACAGCAGCCATGGCGCCGCCGGCAGATACGCCGGTGACAAACACCCGGTTGCTGTCCAGCTCCAGCTCCCGGGCCAGGTGGGCCGCCATCTGCCGGATGGAACGCGCCTCGCCGCTCCCCCGGCTGATGTCTTCCGGCACAAACCAGTTGAAACAGTTTTTGAGGTTGTTGGTGCGCTTTTGCTGCGGGTAGAGCACGGCGAAACCGTTGTCTTCCGCCAACTGGTTCCAGCCGCTGAGGCGGGCGATCCCGGCGGCGTCCTGGGTGCAACCGTGCAGGACGACGACGAGGGGGGTGCCCCCGGGCAAATTTTCCGGGGTATAATAGTAGCCGCGCAGGCCGCCCGGGTTGTCGCCAAAATCCCGGATTTCAATTAGTCCGGTATCTGCGGCGGGCTGGCAGGTGGCCATGGTGGTAGCCAGGCAAAGGCTGATGGTGAAGAAGCGATGCATGGTAATTGAGTTTTGCAGCCTGGAGGGGCTGTATCGTTATATTGTTGGCAGGGCAGCGGACTGAGCAATTGTTATATTGTTGGCCGGGCGGGGCTTGGAGATGGCTATATTGTTCGCAGGCAGCAAAAGGCGCTGTCCGGCAATATAACAATATAACCATTCAACAATATCACTATCCCCCCTCTTACCTCACCAGCTCCGGCTGGAAAGCCTGAAAGCTGACGGTTGCGCTGTCCCCCGGCTGCAAATGCTGGATATCCCGGGGCATGGCGGGCACCCGTACGACGTTGTTGCCGATCAGCACGTTGACGGCGAATCCGGCACCGTCCTCTTCTATGCTCAGCACCTCCCCGCAGAGGCGGATGTCGCCGTTTTGCCCGGTAGAAAACAGGACGGCGGCGGGCAGGTCCGGCTGATCGATCCGCCCCTGCTGCATGGCGACGACGCGGCTGGCCAACTTAAAGATTTCCCGATAGTCATGGCTGACGAGCACGGTAGTGAGTTGGAACGTTTGGTGGAGTTTGAGGAGGTAGTTTTGCAGCTTGGCACGAATGCCGGCGTCCAGGGCAGAGAGGGGTTCGTCGAGCAACAACAGGCGGGGCTTGCGCACCAGGGCCCGCGCCAGGGCCACCCGCTGCTGCTGCCCGCCTGAGAGCGTGGCCGGAAAAGAACCTTCCAGTTCCGTCAGTTCCATAATAGCGATCAGCTCGTCGACAATGCGTTTGTCCTGTTTCCCGGATAGGGCAAATTCCAGGTTTTTCCTCACCGTCATATTCGGGAACAGGGCGTAATCCTGAAAAACCAGCCCGATGTTGCGGGCCTGCGGCCGGATATTTACGCCCCGGCGGGTATCGAGCCACACCTCGCTGTCAAAGCGAATGAAGCCCTCATCGGCCGCCATCAGACCGGCCAGCAGGCGCAGCAAGGTTGTCTTGCCGCTGCCCGAAGGGCCGGTAATAGCCAGAAACTCCCCTTTCCCGATCTCCAGCCGGATATCGAGCGGCAGGGGCCCGTCGCCCGCGCTCAGCAATTTTTTTAGTCGGATTTCGATCATATTCATTCTCACCGGATCGGCGGGAAAGATAAGGGATTGATGTGTAAAAGTGCTAACGCGTAAAGGTTATTAATGACTAGTACATGAATACCTAAATAAATACCCACTTATGCTTGTTCTTTTGAACTTACTCTTCGTCAGAAAAAACTCACGTAGCTCCGGCTATGCTCCCCGACACTCTGTGTACGGGGCAGGCTGTTTT
>JAGFJD010000351.1 GCA_024102975.1 Phaeodactylibacter sp.
GTTATTTTGGACTTAATCAAGGAAGAAAAAACGAGCATAGCCGGAGCTACGTGAGTTTTTTCTGACGAAGAGTAAGTTCAAAAGAACAAGCATAAGTGGGTATTTATTTAGGTATTCATGTACTAGACATTTTTCTGGACACAGAGTACACAGAGAAGGCACAGAGCCACACAGAGGCCTGATTATCAATGGGAAAAACTCCGTGTACTCTGTGTTGGCCTCAGTGTTCTTTGTGTCCAAAACCATTTTGTCCAGTGGTGTGCTTTGAGGGGAGCATAACCCCGGCAAACAGACCTGATGAGAGCCACCCTGGCGGGCCGGGGTGGCTCTTTCCTTTCATAGCTGAAATTTTTAAATTTGTTAAAAGCGCAAAATAAATTGGGGGAGAAGCAGGCTGCCCGCATCTTTGTTATGGCGCAAGCCGTTGTTGGAAAGACGAAATTTTTTTATTTTGAACGCCCGAAAACTAAATGTATGAACCGAACCCTTCTGGCCTTGTCCGCTGCTCTTTTCTTTTGCTTCCATGCTGTCGCTCAGCCCCTTGCCCTGGCTTCCGCCAATTCCACCCGTTCCTTTCAAGTGGTCAAAAACAGTGGGGACATCCACGTGTACGAGCGCTGGTTCGAAGTGGAAGGGGAAGGTCGGGAAACCCGGGAGCTCAAATCCGAATTCACCGTTTCCGCCGGCGCCGACGAAGTCCTGTCGCTGATACAGGACCCGGAGAAAGTAGTAAAATGGATGAAAGCGGTTGGAGAAGTGAAGGCCATCGACTATAAAGGAGGGGGGCAGTGGCTGGCGTATATCCGCTATGACGTGCCCTGGCCCTTGAACGACCAGGACTGCCTGATGCAGTACCAACTCGTCCGCGACGGCAGCCGCACCCTTGTCTATTTCCGGTCGGTAACCGACAGCCGCGTGCCGGCCAAAGATGGCGTAAAACGCCTGGAGGGCATACAGGGCCTGTGGCGCCTGCACCCCCTGGGCGACGGCCAGACCAAGGTGTCCTATTCTATGCTCACCCTGGAAAAACCCACCATGCCCCGTTGGGTGACCGACCCGGTGGTTCGGGCCAATATGCTGGACAGCATGGTGGCTTTTAATGAGTTGTTGAAATAACCGGACGTACCACTTTTAAGTGGTGCGTTAACAAATAGCTACAGGCCACTCGGTCATTCGAACAAAGCCGTGTACAGCTCCTGGATTTTGCCCACCGTCCGGATTTCGATCTCGTACCGCCCGGGGTCGATCCCCTTGGTATTGTACTTGGAGATATAGATTTCCCGGAAACCCAGCCGGTTGGCCTCCTGTATGCGTTGTTCGACGCGGTTGACGGCGCGGATTTCTCCGGACAGCCCCACCTCCCCGGCAAAGCAAACATTGGTGGGGATGGCCACGTCCTCCAGGGAGGAGATCAGGGCGCTGACGATGGCCAGGTCGATAGCGGGGTCATCCACGCGGATGCCGCCGGCGATGTTGAGGAAGACGTCGTTCATGGCAAAGGGCAGGCCGTTGCGTTTTTCCAGCACGGCCAGCAGCATGCTCAGGCGGCGCAGGTCGAAGCCGGTAGCCGAGCGCTGAGGGGCGCTGTAGACGGAGGTGCTGACCAGGGCCTGAGTTTCGATCAGCATGGGGCGCAGGCCTTCGATGGTGGCGGCGATGGCGCTGCCCGAAAGGTCTTCGTCTTTTTGGGAAAGCAGCAGTTCGGACGGGTTGGCGACTTCCCGCAGCCCATTGCCCTCCATTTCGTAGATGCCGAGTTCGTCGGTGCTGCCGAAGCGGTTTTTGATGGTGCGCAGGATGCGGTAGGTATAGTTGCGGTCGCCTTCGAACTGCAGGACGGCGTCAACGATGTGCTCCAGCAATTTAGGCCCGGCGATCGACCCTTCCTTGGTGATGTGGCCGATGAGAAAAACCGGGATGTTGGTCTCTTTGGCAAAGCGCTGAAGCTCTCCCGCGCATTCCCGGACCTGGGAAACGCTGCCCGGCATGGACTCGATGTGGGGGCTGGACAAGGTCTGGATCGAGTCGATGATGATCAGGCTGGGGTTCAGCTGCTGGGCGTGTTTCAGGATTTTGTTGGTGTTGGTCTCTGCGAGGATGTAGCAATTTTCGGGGTTGCCTCCGATGCGGTCGCTGCGCATCTTGATCTGTTCGTCGCTCTCTTCCCCGGAGACGTACAGGATGGTGGCCGGCAGGCGGAGGGCCAGCTGGAGGAGCAGGGTAGACTTGCCGATACCCGGCTGGCCCCCGATCAGCACCAGGCTGCCCGGCACGATGCCGCCGCCCAGCACCCGGTTGAGCTCTTCATCGGGCGCAACCAGGCGGAGGGTGTTGCCGGCCTGAATCTCCGGCAGCGCTACCGGCCGGGCATCCCCCTTCGCTCCGTCGCCTTTCCAGGCTTTGTGTTTGGCCTCCTGGGTAGTTTCCCTGGAAATGACTTCTTCGACGTACGTGTTCCATTCGCCGCAATGAGGGCACTTGCCCATCCATTTCGGAGAAGTGGCGCCGCAGTTGGTACACGCAAATAATTTTTTTATTTTTGACAACTTTATCTTATTTTTATTGCCGTAAATCGTTCCGAACCTTCTTTAATTCCAAAATCCGGATGCCGGTTCGGGCTGGCAGCCAGAGAAAACGCCTGGCGCCCGGAAATTTCCGGGCAATGCCTAAATATCACAAGTTGATGGGAAAATAGGTTGTAGGTTTGAAAAAAAAATTATAAATTGCTTACGTTTCCCGAAGTTTTGCAAAAGTGCAACTCAGGTACGCGCACCTGAAAACCTACATTCGGCGAAGTAAAAGTTAAAATTCAATTTCTACAGCAAAAATTCGCCATTTTGCTATTGAATTTGAAAATATCTGTTAACTTTGCGTTAAACTAACACTAAGGGAGAACAAGTTGCTCTCTAAATTGTATTTCTATAGGTTTCAACTGATTGACATCGATCCTCTTCGATGAAGAGCATTCATATGTAGATTGTTTTCATTTGGTTTTTTGGGGTTATACAGGGTGCTACGCTTCGGCGTAGTTGCCCTGTTTTTTTTTACCGGTTATCCTCACAAACGCAACCCGTCGGCGTCTTCTTCAAAGCTTCCTCCAGCATTGCTGCTTCAGCCTGGCTGTGGAACCGTTTTCCTTTCCAGCCATAAATATCTTTTAGCATGACCGTTTCTCCGTCCGGGCCGACAACCTGCAGGCTGTAGTGGAAGTGGGCCCTGGTGCCTGTCGGGGCGAAGTAATAGATGTACCAGGCGTCGGCCTCTTTCACGCCGATGCAGCCGTTTGAATAAGCCTTGTTCAGCGTCCTGGGGTTCGTGGTAGGATGGATCAGCTGGCCGTAACGGCGGCCCCCGATCTCCGGTTCTATCCAGGGGATGAGGGGCATGAGCGTCGTCCTGCCGTCGTCCCTCCGGGTGTGGGTGAAACGCCTGCCGGTGCTGGGGTCGAGAAAAAGAGGATACCGGGCGATCCGGATAATGTGCCCGTCGCCCGGCATTGTCCGCAGGTCTACGGTTGCTTTGGCCAGCGCCAGGTATTTCCGTTGGTTGCGGCCGACCCGTACCGGGAAGGTGAATAGGGTATCTCCTTCCTCAATGACCCGGAGCCGGAATTCGGGGATGTTCAGGTCGATAACGGTGTTGCTCATACGCCGCAGCAGCTCCCGTGCCTCCTCCGGGCCGGGCAGCAGGAGGGTGTCTCCCCGGCGGAGAACGGTCAGTTCCTCCTGGTCGTACACAAAGCTGTCGCGTTCCATCATGCGGTAGTAATCGGTATTGGCCAGGCTGTCGATGATCCAGGGGTTGGCCCGCACCAGGAGATGTTCGGTGAGCGGGTAGGGGAGGAGGGTGTCTTCGCAAACGACGACGGAGTCTATAAAGGCAAAATAATCCCTGATCTTCACATTGCGCTCCAGGACGAGCGCTTTGGCGGGGCCCTCCGGCAGGCTGTCCGGGCGCAACAGGGCGGCAGTACTATCCGGCAGGGGCGCGGCATCTTGCTTCCCTGCCGTTTCCTGCGGCTCCTGCCTCTGGCCGCAGCTACTCGCCAGCATGACTGCCAGTGCCCAAAATGAAGAACGCCACAAATCCATTTTTCACGGTTTTTTCAGGGAGGAAGTTACAGAAAAGCAGCCCTGTTCCCGATGATATTGGTCATGGAGGATTAAGCTCTTTCCAATCTTGCCTCCAACCTCTTATCTTTGCATAAAAAAGCCATGAAAAACCGGCAGCGATTTCCGGCAGGAAGCAATGCCGGATGGCGGCTTTTAGGCAGGGCGGCAAAAGTCTCTTAGCCCGGCAGAATAGGCACAAAATTTCTATCTTTCGGGAAAAATGACCGGGCTGCCCCCCTGCCCCGGCTTTCTTATGCCCAAAAACACGGAGACATGTTGCGTTTTTATTCGGCAAGTAACAGCGTGGTGAACTCTGAGAAAGCGATCCGGCGCTGTCTGGAATCAGCTCTGGCGGGGCGGGGTGCGGCCATATACCATAAAAAGCTGCTTATCGTGATCCACACCACGGTCGGCCACGATTTCCAGGCGTTGCTGGCCACTGCGCGCCGGCTCTGCCCGGAAGCGACGATCGTAGGATGTACCTGTGCCGGCATTATCGGCGTGGAGGGTGCCAACGAAAACATGCGTACCCTGGGCGTGATGGTGGCGGAGCCCGGCGGAGATAAAGAGTTTGGGGTAGCTTACTGCGACAATATCCGGGGCTACAATTCTTATCAGAAAGCCCTCGGGATGGCCGAAACCCTGAAGGCGGAGACCCCCGGCGTCAATATGGTCCATATCCTGGCTTCGGGGATCGATATTGCGGCCGACCGGGCACTGGAGGGTGTTGCTGCAGTTTTCGGCCCGGAGATGCCGGTTTTCGGAGGCACCTCTTCCGACAACATGCGGGCCATCAGTACCTATCAGTTCATCAACGGCCAGGTACTGGAACGCGGCGCCATCATGATCGGCTATGCCGATCCCAGCCTGCGCGTGGAAATGGGCGTACACCACGGCAGCGTGCCTGTGGGCGAACCGCTGACGGTAACCCGGGCCCGGGCGAATCAGGTCTTCGAACTCAACGGAGAACCCGCCTGGAACCTGCTGATGCAAAAGCTCGGCCTGCCGGAAAGCTCCCACCCCGGGCCCTGCATCCCGGTCGCCGGGCTGGCGGAATTGCTGCCCGACGAATACCACGCGGCCTACGGCAACCGGCACATCCTGCGCGTGGTCGTCAAGGTGGACGAAGCGGACCGAAGCTTCTATCTGCCGGTCGATTGCCCCGAAGGTACGCGGCTGTGGCTCACTCAGCGGGATGAGAACCTCATCTTTTCAGGCCTGGAACACATGATCGGTTGCCTGAGCCGGCGGATTGAAGGGGAACGGGCCGTCGCCGTATTCCATACAGACTGCGCTGCCCGGGGGCGGGCCCTGTTCAACAAGATCGCCAAGGATGAGATTATCGAGAAAATGCAGGCCCCGCTCATGAAAAAGGGGCGGGTCCCCTGGCTGGGGATGTACGGGTTCGGGGAGTTCACCCAACTGAAGGGCAAAAATCTGTTTCATAATTATACTACGTCTGTTTATGTGCTGGTTAGGGGGGAGTGAGGAGAGGGGGGGGAGAAGGAGAAGGGGAGAAGTAAACGCTATCGAAGCTAATAAGCCGTCGCTCCGATGAAGGGGTGAGCCTCAGTTAACAAAAAAAATATTATAATGGGTGCAGGCGAGGGCCATGAACCGAAACCTTCCTACGAAGAACTGGAAGCGATGTGCCGGGAATTGCAGGCCAAGGTCACCAAAGGCATTATCCTGCAACATGAACTCAGCTCCATCAAAGATGAACTGGACCAGGAACTCAACCGTTTTCGGCTGATACAGGAATTCGGGGAGGTCGGCATGTTCCGGGAGTCGATCCGGGATTTTGCCGCCACAGCTACCGAATATTTTGTCCAGGCCTTTGAGCAACCCCATTGCCTGCTGGCGGAATACTGCCGGGAGGACGGAACCCTCCGCCCCCTGAGCACGTTCGGCTTTTCAGGAACGGATATTCCCGGTTGTTTTGTTGTGGACCACCGCCAATTCCGGAGGCGGGAGGGTTTCCTGCTGAGCCAGCGCCCCGGCTTTCAGTCAGAACTCGGCTTCCTTGCCCTGGAAGACGCCCTGGCTGCCCCCCTTTTTGCTCCCGACGGCATTTTCCTGGGTTTGGTGGCTTGCGGCCAGAAAAGTGAGGACCAGCGTTTCTACAACCCCATCGACCCCAAGGACCGCCACGCCTTCACCGTCATGGCCACCAAGGTTGGCTATCTGCTGCACAACTTCCGGGTTAATGAACAACTGAAAAAGGAGATCGAAGAACGCCGCAAGGTAGAGAAAATGCTGGAAGCCAAGGCGGCCGACCTGTTGCGCTCCAATGCCGAGCTGGAACAGTTTGCCTATGTCGTTTCTCACGACCTCAAAGCCCCCTTGCGCAACGCCATGGGATTTGCCCGCCTGCTCCGGAAGAATTGCCGGCCAGGGCTGCCGCCCGCCGGGCAGGAACACCTGGACGTGGTATGGGAAGAAATGAACCGGTTTAACCATATCATCGACGACCTGCTGGCTTATGCGCGCCTGTCTGCCGTATCTTCAGGAGAGCCGCCCTCTCCGGTTGACCTCAATGTGATAGTGGAACGGGTGAGAAACCGGAACTCCTTCGCCATCAAACAACGGCAGGCCCGGATCAACGTACAGCCACTGCCCCGCCTGCCTGCCCACGCGCCTCAAATGGAGCAGCTCTTTCAAAACCTGATCCTCAACGCCATAAAATTTACGCCTCCCGAACGCCAGCCGGAGATCAGCATCGAGGTACAGGCCGCAGGCAACGGCTATCGCTTTGCCGTCCGGGATAACGGCATTGGCGTCAGCAAGGGAAAACAGATGCAAATCTTTGGCCTATTTCAACGCCTCCACTCCTCCGGGCAGTACGAAGGGAACGGCCTCGGCCTTAGCATCTGCAAAAAGGTCGTCGAACAACACCAGGGAAAAATCTGGGTAGAATCCGAAGGCAAAGGGAAAGGGGCGGTTTTTTATTTTACGCTGCCCCGGGAGTGAGGGGCGGCGAATTGCCCCGGGCTGAAATACTTCGACATACATGGAAACAAAGAAATACACTTGTAAGCCCAAAGTTGATGGGCATTTCCCTACATTTCCACACATTTCCCTACATTTCCACACATTTCCATTCATTTCCACACATTTCCACACATTTCCCTTCATTTCCCTATTTCATAGCGGGCACTTACCCTTCTGCGCCTTCCACCCTCCCTTCCCCATCCCGGGCCTCACTTTCTATCCAGATACCGGAACCCTGCCCACACCAGCAAACAGAATCCCATGATCAGGTACCATAGGGTGGAGAAGCCGAAGTGGCCCGCCACCTGCAGGCCGATGCTGGGAGCGGCGATATGGGCCACGGAGTAGGCCATAGTAAAGAGCGCCATATATTGCCCCCGGTTATTGTCGTTGGTAAAATTCAGCGCCATGGTAGCGACGAAAGGCAGGCTGAGCATTTCCCCCACCGTCATGAGGATCATGCAGGCGAAAGCGATGCCGATCACCGGCCCGAACAGGTTGAAGAGCATATAAGCGGCGCCGATGAGCAGCGTGCCGACGCTGATCAGCTGTGAAATCCGGAAGCGCTTTTCCACGACGAAGATCAGCGGCATTTCGATAATGGCGATAACCAGGCCGTTCATGGCCATCAGGCGCCCGATCATGCCTTCGTCCAGCGATACTTCCTGCTTGAAGAAGACGGGCAGGGTGCCGAACAACTGCATGAAGGCAACAGCATTCAGGAAGGTCAGCAGCAGGAAAAACAGGAACGCCCGGTCGCGGTAAGCCGGGCTTGCCGCCAGTAGGCCCCCGCCGCCGTCCTGATCCCGGCTGCTCTCCGCCGGCTGCTTTTCCGGCAGGGCAAAGCGGAAGAAGAGGGCAGCGGCCATGCAGGTCAGGCCGTCGGCCCAGAAGAGCAATCCGTATCCTATGCTGGCAGCCAGCAGCCCGCCGACGGCGGGCCCGATAGCCCAGCCCAGGTTGATGGCCAGGCGCAGCAGCGCCAGTGCCCGCGTCCGGTTCTCCGGCCGGCTGTAGGCAGCGACAGCCGACATGTTGGCCGGCCGGAATGCGTCGGCAATGGTGCTGGTGATGAAGACAACAGCGCAAATGGCCGCCAGGCTGTCGACGTATCCCAGAGCGATGAAAGCCATGCCGCTGAGCAGCAAGGACCAGAACTGCACCTGGTAAAAGCCGGTGCGGTCCGTCAGCCGCCCGCCGATGTAGGAACCCAGCACCGACCCGGCACCGAAACAGCTCATCACCCAGCCGGCCTGCCCCAGGCTGTACCCCTTGATCTGGGTGAGGTAGACCGACAGGAACGGGATCACCATGGTACCGCTCCGGTTGATGAGCATCACCGCAGAAAGCAGCCATATCTCGCGCGAAAAGCCGCGGAAGGAATTCCGGTAAAGGGTGAGGGTTCTCTGAACCATGTCGGGTGGTTGTTTGTGTGTTTTAGGGCCCGGAGAAGAATAACTTCCCCATTTGATACGGCTCTTTTTCCGCCAGGCTGCGTTGCGGGATCGGTTGCGTAGCGCCGCTATGCGCCCTCCCCGCGCCTTGCCTGGCGAAAAAATAGCTCGCCTGAAATGAGGAACTTATTTTTCTCCGGCCCCTAAACTTTACCGCATTGGGGCGGGAATAGTTCCTCACCGGTGCTAAGCCGTACTGTTTTTTTAGCAGTTGCCCGGAATTTTTGCGTATCCCGCAATCTGGGCGCATCGGTTAAGCGACGTGCGATCAATAACTGTCAGATTTCCTAGGAGCGCTTTTGGCTTTACCCTTCGTTGAAGAACCGCCTCCCTTAGCTAGGCTAAGGTCGGGAACCTTCGCCTCGGTTAAAGCCAAAATCGCT
>JAGFJD010000358.1 GCA_024102975.1 Phaeodactylibacter sp.
GTAATGTATTCCATACATGCCACGGTAAGCGGCTTCATTTCTCCACTACCGTCATTTGCATCATAACTGACCGAAACTTCAAAATCTCCAGAGATTTCTGATGCAGCGATAGGCATAAAGGTCGAAACCAAAGAACTAAATATTAAGATAAAAGCAATGAGCCAAGAAAAGATGAGTTTAAGAAAAAAATAAAACACAAAAATGAAATAATGTTATATATACTTCAAGGGGGGGCATAAACCGAAGCCGGGGCGTATGGTAAGGATGATAATAAGACGACTTGACATTTTGGTGGCTACTTGTGTAAATGTGTGAAAGTGTAAACGTGAAACTGATTGGGAGCCAATTTCTTTTACACCTTTACACGCTTAGACTTTTAAACGGACCAGAAAATGTCTAGTGGTGTGGCTGATCGTTTTAGGCCTTGTTAGTGCCAGGCTTTTCTATTCACTTTGAATTTTAGCTAAATATTCTTTTGGTGTCAAAATTGACAATTCACTTTCTTTGTAATCTTTCGTATTCCTTGTAATTATTATTTCATGTCCCGATTCCTCTGCGCAATAGTTTTGAACCCCATCTTCAAAATCCTTAAATTTTGAATTGGCCGCCTTGTCAATTATTGTCTGTCCAACATTCTCTACATTGACTATCCTTAGAATTTTCTTTGTTTGTGTATCTGCTTTCCTTTGATTCTCCAGTTTCCCGATTATATAGTTTATATTCGTGATGCTTATTGGTGAAACACAAAGCTTAACCTCTGATGATATTGATTCTTCAATTATCTCAGCAATATCATCCATAAAAGGTTTTCTATCAAGCAATAAGTCTAAAAGCACGTCAGAGTCTAAAAATATTTTCTTCATTTCCTTAAATATTTTTCTACTAGAGCATCTTGAAGAATTTCCTTGTATGAGGTAAAATCTTCAGGTAATTTGACTGAGCCTTTTAATTCTCTTACCAATTCCATTGAGGTCTTTTTTTTCTTTGATTCCTCGATTTTTGTCAGAGATTTCAGATATTCCTCAACTATGCTTGATAAGCTTTTGCCACTTGATTTAGCATATTCTTTTGCTTCATCAATGACCATTTGATTAATTGACAATGTTAATTTACTCATACGTATTCTTTTTTACGTACAAAATAATGTAGTTTGTTTGACTTAGTCAAGTGAATTGCGTTTTTTTTGCTTGGCACTAACGTGGGCGCATGTGCTATACGGCTTTTGCACCGCGAAAGCCGGGGCTGAGCTGCCGTTGCTGCCTGCTGAACCCTGCCGGGCAGTTTCAGGCAGGGTACCGGGCCAGGCTATGATCCGGCACCGCCATCTGAGACCTGCCGCTGGCACAAGTGCCCTTGCCTGCCGGCCTGCGACACAGCCTGCTCAACTCAACGAAAAGCGCCTGGCCATGCTTCAGAGCAACGAAGGCACTCGTTTCAAGGATGCAAAAGCCAACGAGGGGTTTTGAGCGTAGACAGCAGCTTGCTGAAGCACTATGGCAAGTGCTTCGACAACATTTACTATCACTACGATTATGTCCACAAGTGCTTTCGCTGGTCGCATGACCTGGCCACATTGCATTACAGTGTCGGCCAAACCGATTATCCGGTATACTTTTTACGGTTACCAACCGCTTGAATTGGTATCCGAGTGGCATTTTACGGATCCGCCGCCACCGGTGGCCCGTTGAATCCTACCATCAAGAGGGCAAAGCCGAAGGGCTGGAAAAGCAGCAGCTGCGAAACGATCCGGCCATACAAACGTATATTGCCTTTGTCGTCACAGCTTATTCCATGCTTAAACTGACAACCCACGACGATGAGTTCTTGTCCAGTATTCGACAGCGGCTCCAAACGGAGACGGACGGCACGCTACCGTTTTTGCGTAGGCTGGTGAAGGCCGAAGGCTTATTCTTGCTCATTGAATACATCTTTACGATGCAACGCCAGGGGCATTCCTTTGGGCAAACCTTTCCATCCTTAGCCTCTAGCATCGCCTATTCTTAGGCGCGGGTCAGACATCTTGGCCTATCACTTGGGATTCCCGGCAACCTGGCGGTGGCCTGGAAAGCGGATTTGGTTATCCTAAAATTGTCAAAGAACATATGGGGTATAATACCCTAAACCCGGCTTTTGAAACTCGTTTTCAAGCCTTGGGGGAGTGTAAGAAACAGTGCAAAAGCCTTCCGCTTCCCGCCATTCTAAAAACTGGCCCAACGCACAGCGTTAGGCCGAAACAGTGGCCTCGCTATAGTTGCGCAGTTCCATCCAGTCTTGCAGCTTCTGCAGGTGTTCTGTGTGTGTGTTCATATCTCTTGATTTGGTGAAATAATACCGCCAAAACTAAGAGAAAGTCAAATACAATGCACTGAAAAACAGAACCTTATGAGTGGAAAACAGGATGGTTTTGTTCAACGGTAGGTGCAAACGCAGTAGCCCCGCGTAGGGGCTATTGCTGTTTTGCACTTTGTTATATATTGGCATCAGTACTCTCTGTGTCCATAACCATTTTGTCCAGTGGTGTGCCCGATAATAAACGATTGCGCCGCCCCCCCACCGATCGGGCTACAACGGTTAATTTTCTGCCCTTCAGGCCCATAATGCCCCAATTTAAGCAAATCCCAGGTCAACTTATGCCACCCCTCCTTTTATCCGCCACCACCTCCCCCCGCAGGAACGCCCGCTCTACCAGGTCGCTGCCGAAAGCGTACGGCAGGTAGGCCACCGAAGGTATCGGAGGCGTGATGAAAAAATTGGCCAGCTTGCCCACGGCGATGCTGCCGCACTCCCGCTCCAGCTCCATAGCCCTGGCGCCGTTGAGGGTGGCGGCATGAATGGCTTCTTCCGGCAGCATCCCGCATTTGATGCAGGCGAGCGACACCACGAACTGCATCTTGCCCGATGGCGTAGAACCCGGGTTGTAATCCGAAGCCAGCGCGACGGGCAGCCCGGCGTCAATCAGCCGGCGGGCAGGCTGGTAGGGGTCGCTGAGGAAAAACGGGGCCGAGGGCAGCAGGGTGGGCATGGTAGCGCTGCCCTTCAGGCTTTCGATATCGGCCTCGCTCGCCACCTCCAGGTGGTCGACGGACAGGGCGCCCCGTTGCACGCAGGCGGGCACGGCGCCCAGGCTGTTGAACTGGTTGACGTGCACCTTCGCCTTCAGCCCGTAGCGGGCGCCGGCTTCTATGAATTGCTCCGTTTCGGCAACCGTGAAGAACCCCTTCTCGCAGAAAGCGTCGATGTAATCGGCCAGCCCCTCGCCGGCAATGCGCGGCAGCATCTCGTCGATGATCAGCCGGATATATCCTTCCCGATGCCCTTTGTACTCCGGCGGCAGGGCATGAGCGCCCAGAAAGGTGGCTTTGACGGGCATGGCGGTTTCCGCTTTGAGGCCTTGTATTACCCGGAGCATTTTCAGCTCGCTTTCCAGCGTCAGGCCGTAGCCGCTCTTGATCTCCACAGCCCCCGTGCCCAGCGCTTCGACCTCCCGGAGGCGCCCCAGGGCGGATTGCAGCAGTTCCTCTTCGGATGTTTCCCGCAGCCGCCGGGCAGAGTTGAGGATGCCGCCGCCCCGCCGGGCGATCTCTTCATAGCTCAGGCCCTTGATGCGATCCACAAACTCCTGCTCCCGGCTGGCGGCAAAAACGAGATGGGTATGGGAATCGCACCAGCTGGGAAAAACGAAACCGCCGCCGGCATCGACAACCTGATCCGCCCGATCCGGGCATTCGGACATCGGCCCGAAAGCGGCGAAACGGCC
Organism: Phaeodactylibacter sp.; assembly: GCA_024102975.1. Classification (GTDB taxonomy): domain Bacteria; phylum Bacteroidota; class Bacteroidia; order Chitinophagales; family Saprospiraceae; genus JACJXW01. The sequence goes on from JAGFJD010000358.1 coordinate 3,758, forward strand.
GTCTTCGGCCAGGAGATAGGCATCGTTGAGCAGGGGGAGCTGACTCATATCCGGACCCGCAACATAAGCGCGGGGCATGGTTTCGGCCAGCACCAGGGTTTTGATATTTCGGAGGAGCAGGCTGGGCATGGGCAAAAGTTTGAACTGGTTATCGGGCAAAGGTACGAAGAATGGACTGCCAAAGCCGGGACGGAGTTATTGAAGTTACTCGCAAATGGGGCGCCAAAGGGCGTTATTGGTTATTGAAGTTATTGGCACGGGCAGCGCCAAAGGGCGTTATCAGTCACTGCTGAACCCTGACAACAACTAATTTTCACTTTGAGCGAACCAAAGGGAATCAATAACCTCAATTGTTTCACGACGGAGCACACTACTAGACATTTTTCTGGACACAGAGTACGCCGAGAAGGCACAGAGCCACACAGAGACCTGATTATCAATGGAAAAAACTCCGTGTGCTCTGTGTTGACCTCCGTGCCTCTCTGTGTCCAAAACCATTTTGTCCAGTGGTGTGACGACGGAGTATAATAACTATCCCCATCAGGCTCCTCCTCAACGCTTCACCACCTTAGCCCCGTATTGCCTGCCCCCATCTGACAGTTGGATGAAATACAACCCGGCAGGTAAGCCCTCCGTATCTATCTGAAGGTTCGAATCTCCCCGGCGAGCATCGTAATTCCGGGCCAGTTGGCCGGTGGCGTCATATACTTTCAGGGCTGCCGACGGCTGCTGCAATTCCGGCAGCCGCACCTCCAACCTGTCGGACACCGGATTGGGCATTACCACCAGGCGCCCCTGCCCGGCGATGGCCTCCCCCGCGCCAACGAGCACCAGCGGCACTTCCACCCGCTCGCTGGCACACTCCAGACCTGGCTTCTGGATTTTCCAGTTGAAAAAATAGTAGTAGCGGTCATTGCCCAGGTTGGACGTGGTGATCTCTACCACGTCCTCGACGAGGTAGGGGTAACGGACGCCCTGGTCCGATCGGCGCAGGCGCGGGCTGTTGAAACCAAACTGGCTCTGGTTGTATTCGGTGTTGGTAGTCAGCGCCAGGTTCGTGCCGGGTTCTATATCAAAATCCAGGGCGATCACCTGCAGGCCGGATTGGATTTCCACTTCCAGGCTGTGCAGTACGTTGCCGGCGGCATCCTGCAATTCGATAATGCGGGGGCCATCCGTATCGGTATACACCAGCACCTCTTTCAGCGTGAAGGGGCTAAGGCAATCGAAGATAACGGCACCGTTGTACTGGTTGCCGCTGTAATTGCCGCCCTGGTGCTCCATCATGCCGGTGAGGAAAAGCTCCCCGGGGTAGCGGGTGATGTTTTCTGCATAAAAAATGGTATCGGAATCAATGGGGGCCGACAGCAGGCTGCCAGAAGCGATGGGGGCTGCCGCGCCGGGGCCGTCGTACCAAAGAATGCTGTCGCCAAGGGCAGACACCAGCGCCTGCCCGTCCACCACGCCCGCCGATTCTATCTCCGGCGCGGGGGATTCCAGGACGGTAACGGAAACGGGCGCCGAGGTGAACTCCCGGCAAAGGCCCGGGGTAGTGACCGTGTAGTCCCCGCCCTCCGCCACCTCGATAAAGGCGGTGGTGTCGCCGGTCGACCAGAAGTAACTTTCTGCTTCGGAGGCTACCAGGAAAACCGAACCGCCCCGGCAGAAGCGGGTTGCTCCGGCAGCCTCGACCGAGGGGGTAGCATCCGGGTCGAGCGTAATGGCCACGCCGGGCGACACGCCGAAACAGTCCGAACCATCGTAAACGGTAACGTTGTAAGTGCCGGCATCAGCAGCAGCAATGGACTGCGTGGTGTCGCCGGTGCTCCACAGGTAAGCAAAACCCTCCGGTGCCCAGAGCTGCAGGGTATCCCCTTCGCACATGACGGTGCTGCCCTCGTATTCGATGTAAGCCTCCGGCGAAATGCAGTTATTCTCGATCACGGTGATGAACTGGTTGGCCGCCAGATCTTCTACCTTGTCGATATTGCCATTAGGCCAGCGGATGACCAGGGAATCCACGCGCTCAAAAGCGCCCAGGCCGAAGTGCTGGGCCATGGAGTTCATGATGCCGTAGCTCTCGCCGGCGCGCACTTCCCGCGCCTGGATGCCCCAGGGGCCATAGGCTTCGATGCGGGCGCCGATGCCGTTGCGGTTGCATGCCACGCCCACCAGGTTTACCGTTATGAAGTTGTTGCCGCTGGCCGCGTCGTTGAGCCAGATCACGTCGTCGATATTGCTGGGGGTAGTATAAATATTGGCGTAGCCGCCGTAGACATCCAGGAAGCCGTCGTGGTTGAGGTCGCCAATGGCGAAGGACTCCATCTGGTTGCTGTCGAACACGCCCGGTACTTCGGTGAAGGTCTTATCTCCGTTGTTGCGGAAGAGGTGCTGCCGGGTGCCGGCCACCAGGATGTCGACAAAGCCGTCGTTGTCAAAATCGCGCATGACGCCCTGGATGGGCAGCCCGGCTATGTCGATGCCGCTGCCGGTGGTGATGTCCGTAAAATGGCCGGCGCCGTCGTTTTCCAGCAGCATACTGGGCACGTCGTGGTTGGTGATGAAGCAGTCGTAATCGCCGTCGTTGTCGATGTCCTGAAAGTCAGCTGTCCAGGACTGGGCGCCGATCTTAAGGTTGAAGGAATCGGCCGCCTCGATGAAGTTATTTCCGCCGTTGTTGAGGTAGAGGGCGTTGATGCGGCGGGGGTCGGCGGGGTTGTTGACGCCCTGCCGGCACTTGGCGATGTAGAGGTCCAGGTCGCCGTCGTGGTCGAAATCAGTCCAGATGCTGCCGTAGTTTCCCGAGTTGTCGGAAACGGGTACCGTGGCCATATCGATCCAGTCGTCGGCAGTGACGAAGTTGCCCGTAGAATCGTTGGCCCAGATGCGGCTCTCGCCGTCGTCGTGGCAGGCAAAAAAGTCGACCCAGCCGTCGTTGTTAATGTCCGCCAGGTTGGAGCCCTGGATGAAGAGTTCGGCCCCGGGCAACGTACTCATCTCATAGCTCGTCCCGTTCTCCATGGCCCGCACCAGCTTGACGCCATCGTACCGGCCGCCGGCCAGCACGTCGTTGTAGCCGTCGTTGTCCACATCCGCTACGCACATGCTCCACTGGCTCTGGCTGGCGATATTGCCGACAGGGAAATTCAGGAACGGCGCTCCGGCAGGCTGCTGGAATTCTATATGGAGGTCCCGGCCCTGAGACAGGCGGGCGATGTCGTCCAGGCCGTCGCCGTTCATATCTACTACGGCAATGGCCACCCCGCTGTGGAAGCCGGGGTTGGCCAACAGGCCGTTGCTGTTGGAGAAGGAAATCTGCCCGAAGGAGGAAGATGCCAGGGCAAGGAAAAGGGGAACCAGGGAGTAAATTTTGATCATCAGCGCAATGGATTTAATGGTTTGGATGAGGCGCAGGTATGGCTTGAAGGGGGTATTGGTTATTGGTTATTCGCCCTTCTTCAGCCATTCCGGCGGACGAAAATACGGCGCTCTTTGGTGACGTCAAAACTAATAAAAGAAATCGCAATAGGATTTACAGGACGTACCACTTTTAAGTGGTGCGTTTACAGACAGGATTCACAGGATTTACAGGACGTACCACTTTTAAGTGGTGCGTTTACAGACAGGATTGACCCCTTCCCCTCTTCCGTCAAGGCCATTTATTGGCGACCTTACTTGCTTTTTTTAAAAAGCCCTCTTTAATTGGCCCTAATTTCCGAACGGAGCGCTTTTTTCTTCGTTAATAATGAGTGACATTTGCAATAATACCATCACAGGAGGCCCCATACGTTCCGGCCTTCACAATTTACAAATAGATGAGTGACTTTTCTTTCATAGCCAATGCGCACCCTTCCTACATCGAGTCGATGTATGAAAAATATCAGCAGGATCCCACGCTGGTTGAAGAAAGCTGGCGGGCATTCTTCAAAGGCTTTGATTTCGCCCACAGCACGAACGGGCATTCCGGAAACGGCGCTGCCGCCACCGCTACGGTATCGGCCAACCTGGACCGGGAGTTCAAGGCCCTGGCCCTGATCAAGGCCTTCCGCAACCGCGGGCACCTGCTTTCCACCACCAACCCCATCCGCCAGCGGCGGGACCGCCGCCCCAACCTCAACCTCGACGACTTCGGCCTCAGCGAGGACGACATGAACGCCGCCTGTGTCTCCGGGCAGGAAGTGGGCCTGAAAAACGCCACGCTCCGGGAGATCATCGACCACATGAAAAAGGTGTATTGCGGCAATATCGGCATCGAATACCACCACATTCAGGACCGGGAGAAGCGCCGCTGGATACGCAACAAGATCGAATCGGCCAACCCGGAGGAAGCCTTTGGGCTGAACCACGACAAGAAACGCCGCATCCTGGAGAAGCTGAACGGCGCCGTTGTGTTCGAGAAATTCCTCCATACCAAATATATCGGCCAGAAGCGCTTTTCCCTGGAAGGCGGCGAGACGGCTATCGTCGCCATCGACGGCATCATCAACAAAGGGGCGGAAGACAAAGTAGAGGAAGTAATCATCGGCATGGCACACCGCGGCCGCCTCAACGTGCTGGCCAACATCATGGGCAAGACCTACGGGCAAATCTTCAACGAATTCGAAGGCACCGCCGTGCCCGACCTGAGTTTTGGCGACGGCGACGTGAAGTACCACCTCGGCTTCTCTTCCCAGGTCGAAACGCCGTCCGGCAAAACCGTTCACCTCAAGCTTACGCCCAACCCGTCCCACCTGGAAGCCGTCAACCCGGTCGTGGAAGGTTTCGCCCGGGCCAAGGCGGACATCCTGTACGATAGCGACTACGACCGCATCCTGCCCATTCTCATCCACGGCGACGCCGCCCTGGCCGGCCAGGGCATTGCCTACGAGACCGTGCAAATGAGCCAGTTGGAAGGCTATTACACCGGCGGCACCATCCATTTCGTGATCAACAACCAGATCGGCTTCACTACTGATTTTGACGACGCCCGGTCGTCCACCTACAGCACCGGCGTGGCCAACGTCGTGCAGGCGCCCGTCTTCCACGTCAATGGCGACGACCCCGAGGCGGTGCTGTGGGCCGCAGAATTCGCGGTGGAATACCGCCAGAAATTCAACAACGACGTCTTCATCGATATGGTCTGCTACCGGCGCCACGGCCACAACGAAGGCGATGACCCGCAGTTCACCCAGCCGGAGATGTACAAGATCATCAAGAACCACCCGAACCCGCGGGAGATTTATAACAAAAAACTGATCGAACGCGGCGAGGTCGACAAGGAGCTGGCAGAAGAAATGGAGGAGTCCTTCTGGAACGACCTGCAACATCGCCTCGACGAGGTGCGGGAAAACCCACTGCCCTACGAATACCAGGAACCGGAACAGGCCTGGCGGGCGCTCAACAAGGTGACTACGCCGGAGGATTTCGAAGAGTCCCCGGAGACCGGCATCGAACGGGGGCGCCTGGATAAGCTCATCGAACACCTGATGGCCATTCCGGAAGGCTTCAAGCCCCTAAGCAAGATCAACCGCCTGCTGAAAGGCAAGGAGAAACAACTGGAAAACAAGCAGCTGGACTGGGCCATGGGCGAGCTGATCGCCTATGGCAGCATCCTGCTGGAGGGCCGCAATGTGCGTATGAGCGGGCAGGACGTCCGCCGCGGCACCTTCTCCCACCGCCATGCCGTCCTCCGCGACGCAAAGACCTACGAGCCTTACAACCGCATCAACCACATCCAGCAGGAACAGGGAAAATTCCTGATCTACAATTCCCTGTTGTCCGAGTTTGGGGTGCTGGGGTTCGAGTATGGCTACTCGTTGGCCTCCCCCGATACACTGGTCATCTGGGAAGCCCAGTTTGGCGACTTCTACAATGGCGCGCAGACCATCGTCGACCAGTTTATCACGGCGGGAGAATCCAAATGGCGGCGCATGAGCGGCCTGGTGATGCTGCTGCCGCACGGGTACGAGGGGCAGGGGCCCGAACACTCCAGCGCCCGGCTGGAGCGCTTCCTCCAGTCCTGCGCAGAATTTAATATGACGGTAGCGAACGTCACCACACCTGCCAACTTTTTCCACCTCATGCGCCGGCAACTGGCACGCCCCTTCCGCAAGCCGCTGGTCGTGATGTCGCCCAAATCCCTGCTGCGGCATCCGGAGTGCATCTCCGGCGTAGCCGATTTCGAAACCGGAACCCGCTTCCAGGAAGTATACGACGACCCCGATGTCGCGCCCCGGAGCGGCAAAAAGATCGAACGCCTGCTGCTGTGCACCGGCAAAGTATATTACGACCTGCTGGAGAAAAAGCGCAATGATAAGCGGGAAGACGTGGCCATCGTCCGGGTCGAACAGCTTTACCCCCTGCCGGCAAAGCAGCTAAGGGCGGCCTTCGAGCGCTACCCCAATGCCAGAGCGATATGGGTCCAGGAAGAACCTTCCAACATGGGTGCCTGGCAGTACATGCATTCCATCTTCGTCAATAAGGAACTGGGACTGGACGTCAACCTCGAATATGTGGCCCGCAAGTCGAGCGCTTCTCCGGCTACCGGCTTCAAGAAAGTCCACGACCAGCAGCAGGAGCGGATCGTGCGGCAGGCGTTTGGAGAGGAGTAAGGGCTGGCTGGCGGTTGTTTGTTGTTTGTTGATGGTTGCCAGTTGTTTGTTGATGGGCAACCATCAACCGTCAACACAACCCTTTACCGCCCTGGCCCTAATGCTGATGCCCGCCCGGCCCGTGCACGTGCCCGTGTTCCAGTTCGGAGGCCGTAGCGTTCCGAATGTCTTCGATATTGCCGGTGAAGTACAGGTCGACGCCGGCCATAGGATGATTGAAATCCATCAGTACATCTTCTTCCTGGATTTCCCTGACCGTTCCCATCAGTTGATGGCCTTCGGTGTCTCTCATGGGAATGACCTTTCCGACCTGAAGCAGGTCTGTCGCAAGCTCGCCGTCGATCACAAAGCTGTCCTTAGGTATGGTAACGACGGCCTGCGGGTTGTAATCCCCATAGGCTTCGCTGCTCTTGATCCCGAAAGAGAAGGTGTCGCCCTCCTTTTTGCCGGATAGCTGCCGCTCGAATTCGGGGATCATCTGGCCCACGCCGTAGAGAAAAACCAGCGGGTCTTTGCCGTGTGTTTCCTCGATCAGGTTCCCTTCAAGGCTTCCTTCCTGTAATTTATAGTGCAGGGTGACCACTTTATTCTTTTCGATAACCATAAGAAAAATTTTGGTTTATAGGATTAAACGGCAACAGGGCATTCAGAGTTTGCCCGGGCATGTTTTTTAGTCATTGCCAAGGTAGGGAATAATATCAAAGCCCCGAAATTTGAGATTCCTATTCTGTTACCTGGCGGCCAGGGCTGCGTCAAATTGTAAATGGCCTTCGAGGTATTGTGCCGGAAAAAATCTTTCCCGGCTCGCTGGAAGCTCATCCCAAATATGCAGAAATCCTGGCAGGGCCTTGTAAACAAAGGCACATGCCGGGATAAGATTTTCATCCAAAAACGAACCACTATGTGGAAAGACAGGATGCAAGGGGGGCAAAACAAATCTCAAAACAGGTTGGATTTCCGCTTGCCGGAAGCTATACGGACCGGCCAGCAAAAAATATCCCTTTTGACGACAGCCATACCGGATAAGCCCATCCTTTCTCCAAAAGAGGCTGCCGGTAAACATACGCCTCTTCCCGTATTCCTGCCGGAAGGCCAGGGCGATTCATCCCGCTTCCTGGAGCAGGTCGCCCAATGCTGCGATGGCCTGGAGCCATCTCCGGCAATGCAGCCCGGCCTGGAGCGGTCCATCCGCCAGTACCGCACCCTGGGGGAGCAGGGCCGGCTGAAACTGGCCGAAACCTTGCAACAACTGGGCGCGCTGCTCCGGGAAAAAGGGGATAAACCGAGCGCGCTGCGCTGCTTCGAGGAGAGCCTGGCCATACTCCGAAAACTGCCGCCCTCTGATCGCGCTGCCCCCCTGGCCGGGGGGCTGAAACAAGCCGGAGACATCCTCTACGGGATGCAGCGCCTGCCGGAAGCGGCCCGATACTTTGAAGAGGCCCTCCGCATTTCGGAAAAAAATCCTATACTTTCATCGGATTCCGAAAAGCTGGAGGCAGCCGCTATTGCCACCCTCTCCGCCGCCATCCGCATAGAACAGGCGGCCGGGGAACAGGAAGGAGATATTGGGCGCCGTGCATCGGAATTCATCGCCCTGTCCGAGAAATACCTGAAGGCTATCAGAGAGGAGGAATACCTGGTAAAAAAGCGGATGGAAGAATTGAAATATGTCAACCGGGTGCTGAGGGGGATTATTGGACTTCGGAGGAACCGAGGGTGAAGCCGGAAGCAGGGCCGGAAGAGCGATCCCGATAGCTATCGGGAAGACGGGTGCCGCCGTCTGGCCAGCGTTCGGCCAGGCTCACGCCGGGGTCTCACGCCGGGGGCCGGTTAAAACCTGGGTTGCCGGGTTAACAACCGCCAACAAACAACCAATACCGGCAATCCAGCCATTCCCCCTCCCCACACCACTGGACAAAATGGTTTTGGACACAGAGCGCACTGAGGCCAACACAGCGCACACGGAGTTTCTCCATTGATAATCAAGCCTCTGTGTAGCTCTGTGTTTTCTCGGCGTACTCTGTGTCCAGAAAATGTCTAGTAGTATGCCCCCTCCCTATACCGCGCTCGCCCAGCCCACCGCCTTCGGCAGCGGCAGGTGCCCCCAGCAACGCACCGCCCGGGGTTCCTGCGGCACCTCCTCAAAACCCGTTATCGCCTTTTCGTAGATGACCTCGAAGCAGCGGTGGCAATAGAGGCAGTCCTGCCACAGGCTGGCGTAGCTTTCGCCCTCCCGGAAGCCGGAGCGCCACTGCCGTTTCTCCAGCGGGCAGCCGGCGACGATGTAGCCGTGGAAGCCTTTGAAATAACGGTGCCGCGCCGGCCGCTCGGCCGATTGTTTCCGCAACTTATACTCGATGCGCTGCTGCTTGTCGTTGAACAGCCAGCGCTTGTGTTCCAGGCTATGTACCAACTCCTTTTCGAACACATCTGCCCGGAACTGCCCGTGTTCTTTGACCAGCTGCCGGTAAATCGCCAGCGCATCTATCTCGATGGCTGACAGCCCCTGCTTTTTCAACTGCCGGACTTTCTCTATCCCCGAAGGATGCGACACGTTGATTTCCACCAGCAGGCGTTTCCCACCGGCTTCCAGGATGATATCGGGCACCACCCTCCCGAGGCGCTGCTCCAGGCGCACCCGCTCGAAGCGCAGCAGCTGGGCCTCGAAGATGGGAACCGTTTGCCGGTGCAGGAAGACAGGCGGCGCCGCTATCTGCCGCACCCGCTGGAAGACCTCTTTGGCTTTCAGGTGCAGGCTGGTTTCCAAAGCATCGGCACAGGCGCTGCCCCGGTAGTGGGCAAAGTGGTGAGCCTGGCGGGCTCCTTTTTTGGCGACCAGCGGCGCGCCGCAGGCCGGGCAAAGGCAATCGCAGGCCAGGCCCCGGGGCACCTCTTCGATGCTGAGCAGTTCAAGGCCGCGCAGGCCAAAGGGGATGTGGGCGGGGGCGTTGGTGGTTTGGTGGTTCGGTATGGAGGATTTCAGGCGGTTCATAAGGAGTGGGAGCAAATTGTTCTAACAATCTTTTTTAGTATTGATTAAAAAATAAGTTCGACATTTTGAGTCAATGCCTTGTGGCGAAGGCCGGCAGTTTCTTAGGGGCAATGGCCTTCGCCACAAGGAATTGACGTCGAACTTATTTTTTAAATGTTCCTTATCCGGGAAAAAATTTTCAGGAAGCAATGAAAACGCTTCTTCTCTCAGAAGTTAATTGGCAGGCCATTCTGTGCGCACTGCAATAAAGTTAAAAAAATATTTTGTTTGAAACAAAGTATTTTTTTAACAATCTTCACGTTATTTGCGTTGCAGGGATCAGGTAAGCCTCAAAAAATAAATTGTCGGTTCCGACAACTTATTTTTGATCACGACAAGGCAAAATTATCCAATATGCCGCCGCTTTATTATCTTAAAGCTTCCTATTCGACAACAAAAACCCGACGACACATGCCCACGCCGACCACCACCCGCCGCCATTTCATCCATACCCTTTCCCTGGGCGCCGGCGCCCTGATCCTGCCCGGCATCCTGTGCCGCCCGCAAAAGGACAGGCTGGGCATTGCCCTGGTGGGGCTGGGCTACTACAGCACTGACCTGCTGGCGCCCGCCCTGCGGCAAACCCGGCACTGCTACCTGGCGGGCATCGTGACCGGCTCCCCCTGGAAAATCCCCGTCTGGCAAAAGGAATACGGCATTCCCGACAGGAACATCTACAACTATGAAAACTTCGACCGGATCGCCGACAACCCGGAGATTGACATCGTTTACGTCGTGCTGCCCACCTCCATGCATTCGGAATACTGCGTGCGCGCCGCCAACGCCGGCAAACACGTCTTCTGCGAAAAGCCCATGGCCCGCACGGTGGCGGAATGCGAGGCCGCCATCCGCGCCTGCCGCTACAACAGGGTATCCCTCGCCGTCGGCTACCGCATGCAGCACGAACCCAACACGCAGGAACTGATTCGCATCGGACGGGAACAGGAATTCGGCAGGCCCACCCTCGTGAAGGCCTCCGCCGGCTACTACGACGGCCGCTCCGACCACTGGAAACAGAAAAAGGAGATGGGCGGGGGCGCGATGTACGACATGGGCGTCTACCCCCTGAACGCCGCCCGCTACTGTACCGGCGAGGAACCCATTGCCGTCACCGCCCGCCACTCTACCAAACGGCCGGAAATCTACACCGAGGTGGACGAAACCACCCACTTCGAGCTGGAATTCCCGAGCGGTGCCCGCGCCGAGTGCGCCACCAGCCTGGGCATGGGCATGAACGATCTGCGCGTCGATTACGAAAACGGCTGGGCGGAGTTGTCTCCTTTCCAGTCCTACAGCGGCATCCGGGGCGAAGCCAGCGACGGCCGCCGCTTCGATGCCCGCATCCCCAGCCAGCAGGCCAGGCAAATGGACGATGATGCGCTGGCCATTATGGAGGGCCGGCCCATGCTGGTGCCGGGAGAGGAGGGGCTGAGAGACATTCGCGTGGTGGAAGCGGTGTACGAGGCGGCGAGGACGGATAAAAGGGTGGAGATTCGTTGATGGAGAGCTATGCACTGTCAACGTGCAACACTATTACCATTTCTCTCCCCCAACAATCCCTCCAGCCCCCCCAGTTCCTCAACTCCATACTGCCCGGCCACCACGCTGTCCAGGTGATAAAAAACCAGCTCCAGCGTATCCGGCCAGGGCAGTTCCCGGAGGCGTCCGGCAGCGGCCCTCAGCTGCTCCGGCGTTACGCTCTCCAGGCGGATGCGGTCGCCGGGGTACAGGTAGTGCCCCTCCAGGAAAGTACCTTCCAGGACCTGATAACGCCCCGGGCCGATTGCCTGGTATTTCGGATCCCTGGCCAGGCGTTGCTCCGGGAGGTTGTTGACCAGTTTGATCATCTCTCCGTCCCGGAAGAGGACGCCCCATCGGAAAAGGGGCAGCGCCAGCCCCAGGGGCAGCGGATAGCGTTTGAACCCTTTCAGGTAAGGTTCCGCCGCTTCCAGGTTGAGGATGGAGTTGGGCTCTTCCCAGCGCTGGAGCTGGCCCATGTTGTAGAACATCAGGATGCCGCGGTCCACCGGGGGCACGCCGGTGCGGGCGGGATATCGCGCCTGGTGCAGGCGGATGGTGGCGGAAAGGATGATGCCCCGCCTGCTCAATCTTTCCCGGAGGCTGCTGAGCAGTTCGAAGTACTTATCCCGGGTACTGCCCGTCCAGTCGCAATCCAGTTGCACCTCCCGGATGCGGAGGCTGCTGTCCTGCGCAGCCAGGCTGAAGATTTTATTGAAAATCTTGCCGGCCAGCTCGGGCGCCTGGCCTGGCGGCAGGCGCTCCAGGGTGCGGTTGGTGATGAAAACGGCAGGCGCCAGCTCCAGCCCGGCATACGTTTCCGGGGCCAGTTCTACGGGTGCCAGCGGCGCCGGCCCGTTCAGGTCCGGATCCCAGTCGACATCGAAGAACTTGACGTACAGGCGCCGCACGCCAAGCTGCTCCGCCAGTTCCCGCTCCTGCCCGCTCAGTTCCAGGCGGGTCTGCCAGTGGTAGAAGGCAGGGCGGACGGCCCGCTCCGCCGGCTGCCGGCAGGAAAAGAGGGTGAGGAGGAGGATGGTAGAGAGGAGCGGCAGACGGCGGGCGGCGGATGGCGGACGGGGGACGGCGGACGGGGCCCGCCTTCGCATAAAGCTCTGGCGGGCAGCGGGCAGCCAACAGGTGGCGGACGGCGTCAACAACATAACAATATAACAATAAAACAATATAGCCATATTTCACGGTGTGTTTCCCCACGAATGCGGCCCCTTCTTCGCTACGCTCATCAGGGTAAAAATGCACAAATACACGCTCTTTCCCCCTAAATCAAACCCTCCCGGATCAGGTCATGCAGATGCACAAAGCCGAGGTACCGCCCATCTTTGTCGGTGACGATCAGCTGGGTGATGCTGTTCCGGCGCATCATCTGCAGGGCTTTGACGGCCATTTCCTCATCGCTGATGACCCTGGGCGCCGGGCTCATGATGTCCCGGGCGCAAAGGGTATTGATGTCGAGGCCGCGTTCGAGCATGCGGCGCAGGTCGCCGTCGGTAATGATGCCGCGCAGGCGCCCTTCGCCGTCCAGCACGGCAGTGGCCCCCAGGCGCTTGGAGGTCATCTCCAAGATAGTCCGCTGGATGGTTTCTTCCAGATGGACGGCCGGCTTTTCGTTCTGGGGGTACAGGTCGTACACCCGCAGGTACAGCTGTTTGCCGAGGGCGCCGCCGGGATGGAACTGGGCGAAGTCCTTGGGGGTGAAGCCCCGCAGAGCCAGCAGGGCAGTGGCCAGTGCGTCGCCCATAGCCGCCTGGGCAATGGTGCTGGCCGTCGGCGCCAGGTTGTTGGGGTCGGCTTCCTGCGGGACGGGAGTGTGCAGCACGTAGCGGGCCTGCTGGCCCAGGTAGGACCCCAACTGGCTGACCATGCCGATAATGGGGCTACCCAGGTTCTTGAGGAAGGGGACCAGCACCTTGATCTCCGGCGTTTCCCCGCTCTTGGAAATGCAGAGGACGAAATCGTGGCCCTGGATCATGCCCAGGTCGCCGTGGATAGCATCCGCCGCGTGCATGAATAAGGAGGGGGTGCCGGTGGAATTCAGCGTCGCGACGATCTTCTGCCCAACCAGCGCGCTCTTGCCCACTCCCGTCACCACCAGCCGCCCGCTGCATTCGTAAATGGCTTGAACACAATCGACAAATGAAGCGTTTATACTTGGTTTGAGGGCTTTGAGGGTTTGTGCCTCGATCTCTATGGTCCGCAGGGCTGTTTTTGTGATCAATACTTCAGAAATCACTTCAAATTTTGTATTTTTGGAAGCTTTTTGAAAAAGCAGCAAAGATGTGGATAAATAATTTGCTCTTTAGGGCGATGTAACCAAGGATTTTGATTAATTTAACTCTGTTTGTAAGTGGTGCTCCTGCCCAGCCGTTTTAAAGGCCCCGGAGGACGCATTGAAAATCCCAAATGCTTTATCCCCCCCTCTGAGCCAAGTAACCTTTAAAACTTCACCATCCGTAGCTGCTGTGAAGTGAGAAAGCCTGGTAGGCTGCCATTGCGCCGGCTGATGAACGAGCCGGAACAGCGGAAATCAATCCGTGAACCGGCAACTACCAGGGCGCAAAAATAAGTTGTTCTCCGGCAAATTCCATGTTCCCGGATCGGTAAAACCAATACGGATTTTGCTTCCGGCGGCCATCGCCTGAGAAAAGAACAGTCAAAAATCAGAACTTGCGAGCCATGACAGTGACGAAAGAAAACCTGCACAACGCACTACAAAAGTACTTTGGGTTCGACAATTTCAAAGGAAAGCAGGAGGCTATCATTAAAAGCGTCCTTAACGGAAAGGATACTTTCGTGATCATGCCCACCGGCGGCGGCAAATCCCTTTGTTATCAGCTGCCTGCGTTGATGCTGGACGGTACGGCGCTCATCATTTCGCCCCTCATCGCCCTGATGAAGAACCAGGTCGACTCCATCCGGGGCTATAGCCAGAATGACGAAGTGGCCCACTTCCTGAACTCATCGCTGACCAAAGCCCAGATGAAGCTGGTCAAGCAGGATATTTCCGACAGCAAGACCAAACTGCTCTTCATCGCCCCCGAAACGCTCACCAAAGACGAGAATATCGAGTTCTTCAAACAGGTCGATATCTCCTTCGTCGCCGTCGACGAAGCCCACTGCATCTCGGAATGGGGGCACGACTTCCGCCCGGAATACCGCCGTATCCGCGCCATGCTCGACGCCATCGGCGAAGACATCCCGGTGGTGGCCCTTACCGCTACCGCCACGCCTAAGGTGCAGTCCGACATCGTCAAAAACCTGGGCATGGAGGGGCACAATACCTTCATCTCTTCCTTCAACCGCGAAAACCTCTACTACGAGGTGCGCCCCAAAGGCAAAAAGGAACAGACCATTAAGCAGATCATCCAGGTTATCAAAGACATGCCAGGGCAGTCGGGAATCATCTACGTACAGAGCCGCAAATCGGCCGAAGAGATCGCCAAAGCCCTCTCCGTCAACGATATCAAAGCCGCACCCTACCACGCCGGCCTGGACGCCAAAACGCGCAGCAACACCCAGGACAACTTCCTCATGGAGGAGGTGGACGTCATCGTCGCCACCATCGCCTTCGGCATGGGGATCGACAAGCCGGACGTGCGCTTCGTCATCCACTACGACATCCCCAAGAGCATCGAGAATTACTACCAGGAGACCGGCCGCGCCGGCAGAGACGGCCTGGAAGGGCGCTGCATCGCCTTCTACGCCTATAAAGACATCCTGAAACTGGAAAAATTCCTGCGCGACAAGCCGGTCGCCGAGCGCGAGATGAGCGCCCAACTGATGCAGGAAGTGATGGCCTACGCCGAGGCAACCTCCTGCCGCCGCCGTTTCCTGCTTCACTATTTCGGCGAGCAATTCGACGAGGACAACTGCAGCAAGATGTGCGACAACTGCCGCCATCCCAAGGAAAAGGTCGAAGTGAAAAACGAAATGGCCATCGCCCTCAAAGCCGTCCTGCAACTGGATGAAAATTACGGGATCAAGCCACTCATCAACTTCGTCCGCGGCAAAGACTCCAAGGAGGTCAAAGACTTCGGTTTCAACCAGAAAGAATTCTTCGGCGCCGGAAAAGAAAAAGATTCTACCTTCTGGAGCTCCGTCTTCCGGCAGGCCGTCCTCAACGGCCTGGTCCGCAAAGATGTCGAAAGCTACGGCCTGCTGAAAATGAACGACAAGGGGCGCGCCTTTCTGGAACACCCCCACTCTTTCAAGATCCCCATCGACCACAATTACGAAAAGGAGGCCGTGGAGATCGAAGAATCTGCCAAAGGCGGCGCCGCCGTGCTGGACGAGGCCCTGATGAAAATGCTCAGAGACCTGCGCCGCCGCGAAGCCAAAAAGCACAACGTGCCGCCCTTCGTTATCTTCCAGGACCCCTCCCTCGAAGATATGGCCACCCAATACCCCATCAGCATGGACGATATGGCCAACATCAGCGGGGTGAGCAAAGGCAAGGCCATTCGCTACGGGCGCCCCTTCATCCAGATGATCAAGGAATACGTGGAAGAGAACGAAATCGAACGCCCCAGCGACCTGGTCGTCAAGCAGGTGGCCAACAAGTCAAAAGTCAAGATCAACATCATCCAGGGCATCGACCGCAAAGTGCCCCTGGAAGACCTGGCGGAGACCAACCAGCTCAGCATGGAGGAACTGATGGACGAACTCTACTCCATCGTCACCTCCGGCACCAAGGTCAACATCGACTACTACATCGACGACAACGTGGACGAATACTCCCGGGAAGATATCGTCGACTACTTCATGGGGGCAGCCACTGATTCTTTGGATGATGCCTACCGGGAACTCAAAGACGATGATATTACAATGGAGGAGATACAGCTTGTACGGATAAAGTTCCTGTCGGATATGGCGAATTAAGCATGAAAATCATCATCATCAACGGCCCCAACCTCAACCTGCTGGGCAAGCGCGAACCCGACATCTACGGCCGGCAAAACTTTGAGGACTATTTCCTGCAGTTACAGGAGCACTTCCCGGATATTGAATTGCAGTATTTCCAAAGCAACCACGAAGGCGCGATCATCGACAAGCTGCACGAAGTGGGATTCTCCCACGACGGTATCGTGCTGAACGGAGGCGCCTTCACTCATTCCTCCCTCGCCATTGCCGATGCCATTGCCGCCATAGAAACGCCCGTCATCGAAGTACACATCTCCAACGTGTACGCCCGGGAGGCTTTCCGCCACCATTCCTGGTTTTCCGCCAACTGCCGGGGGCTGATCGTCGGGCTGGGGCTGAAAGGGTATGAACTGGCCATTCGTTATTTTGTGAAGTGAGGTTGCTCCTCCCCGCAGTTCGGCTTGGGAAACAGGAGTAAACATTATGCCTGTTACGCAAGTCCGGAAGCCCGGTCCAGGCATTTTTTCCTTGCTGCCGACTGCCCGCTTTGGCGAGAATTACAACCCCTATGGCCCGAGCCTGAAGCTGAGGTTCTATAAATAGATAAAAAAAATTATCGCTCAATTTGCTATCTTCATATCCTGTTAACCTAAACCGATAACCTATGCCGGCCCGATTGACACTTCTGTGCTTTCTCTGTACCGCTTTCTTTTCCAATATCTCCGCCCAACAGGCCCTCGACCGCAGCCTCACCCACGACGGCATCGCCCGTACCTACATCGTGTATGTGCCGCAGGCTTATACCGGCGACGAAGCCTGGCCGCTCATCATCAGCCTGCATGGCTACACCGGCACCGCCCAGCTCCAGCGCCTGATCAGCAACTTCGAAGCGCTGGCGGACGAGGAAAACTTCCTGCTGGCCTACCCGCAGGGGCTGGAGATCGACGACCCGTCCGGAGGCATCCTCCCGGCTTTGCCGCCGAGAGGCACGGGATGGAATATCCGGGACCCCGACGGCCCCGACGACCTGGGGTTCATGGAGGTCCTGATGGACAGCATATCCGCCGAGTTTAACATAGACCCGGCCCGGGTTTTCGCCGCCGGCCATTCCAACGGCGGCACCCTGGCCTACGTCATGGCCTGCGAGTTGACGGGCCGCATCGCCGCCATCGCCTCGGTAGGCGGCCCCGGGACTGCTCCCGGGCTGGTTCCTTTTTTCGAGTGTAATACCAGCGCGCCGACACCTGTTATCCATATTCATGGTACTACGGATGCGGTGGTGCCCTACAACGGCGTCGAAGGGCTATTCCCTCCCATCCCCGCCCTTGTGGAAAGCTGGGGTAGTTTCAACGGCTGTGCTGCCGGGCCGGTGGTGACGGAAATCGCCGATGCCGGCCCGCAGGATGGCAGCACCGCCACCCTGATCCAGTACCTGGATTGCGAACAGGATGCTGAAGTATGGCACTTCCGGGTCAACGGCGGCGGCCACTGGTGGCCGGGCAGCATCGACGTGCCCCCCTTCCTGGAATCCGTCTTCGGCAAAACCAACCGGGATTTCGACGCCAGCCTTGAGATTTGGAACTTCTTCACCGGCCGGCCGGCTACGGTCACCGGTTTGGCCCAGCCGGCCGGCGCCGGCCCGGTTGCCGTCACGGCCTTTCCCAACCCATTCCGGGAGGAAGTGTCCGTAGCCTTCCGCCTGCAGGAGGCGGCCAGCGTCCGCCTGCGGGTGTACGACCCGTTGGGGCGCCCGGCGGCTGCGCCTGAGGAGCAGGCCCTGTCGGCTGGGGTGCAAAAGATTCAATGGGAAACGCCGCCCCACCTGCCCGCAGGCTGGTACCTGCTGGTCCTGGAGGTTGACGGCGTACCGGCAGGGAGGCAGTTGGTGATCCGGGAGTAAATGCCCTGATAGTTGCCGGTGCCAGGAGTTTATCCCGGAAGTAATTGGGAAAGCATTCCTTCACCCAGAAATCAAAGAAATGACAAACAGGGCTTTCTTCCGCCGTTCCTTATTCGCCGCATTGTTAACCAATATTTTTGCCTTCGCCGCTTCGGGGCAGCCTGCCGACGACCCCCGGCAGTTCATCGGGCTCTACCTCGACGCTTTGTCTTCCAGCCAATGGGAGGAACTCGTCCGGCCGTTCATGCCCACCCGGGAAGTAGCGGACGACTTTGTCGCCCAGCACAGGCCCTTCCGCAAAGCTTTCGCCGGTTACCGGGCCAGCCTGAAACACCTGGTGGCGGAAGGCAACCGGGCAGTGGCCTGGCTGCGCATCAGCGCCCGCCACGTCGGGGTATTCCCCTATGATGAATTCGCCGGTGCCAAACCGGACGGGAAAACCATCTCCTGGGAGGAGGTGTGGTATTTCGACGTGGAAAACGGCAAATTCGGAGGCGAATGGGATTTCCTGGTTAACGGCGTAGCCCGCATGAAAGAACTGGGGATACGGTGTTTGCCCGATTAGCGCTTTTTTACGGGTTTT
>JAGFJD010000419.1 GCA_024102975.1 Phaeodactylibacter sp.
AATTCCGTGTACGACTATGACGCAGTTGGCCCCACCGAACGTTTTGGCCCCCCGGCTCTGCCCACCTCCTCCAGCAACGTCCTGATCATTAACGACCCCAACGATGTCGTCAAAGACTGCGGCGTTGAGAACACCATCATCGGCGGAAGCCTGGTGGACAATAGCCTGGACCCCTGCTTCTGACCGCTGTGTAACCCCGAAGGGAAACACCTGAACCCCAATTGCCATTTGTATTCGCGCTCTGCCCCTGAAGGCCAGGCCCTCGGACGGGCTACCTTCAGGTGGCCCGTAATGAAAGTTAGGCGGTCCGCCCTGTGGAATGATCCTCTCTGCGAATTCCACAGGGCCCGCCCTCTTCTCCGGCTCGATCGCGAATTACAGGACGGCCCGAGTTCACTCAAACACTTCCTCTAACGGAAGTGAAATATCAAGCGCAGGGTCCTCGAGCGTATCTGTAGCCCGGAAGATTTCATAATCGTCGGGCGAAGAGAAGACATAAATATTGCCCAGGGGAAGCAGCACGATCCAACAGGAACGGACGCCGTGTTCGAAATATTTGCCAGCTTTATCCACAAGTTCGTTGAGGGCTTGGCTGGGAGAAATGATCTCGATAGCGCACAGTGGAGGATCGGTCATGATGGTAACATCCTGGCGCAGGTCGAGCGACATTTTCGGATAAATACAGATATCCGGAACGGAAGGCCAATCGGAAAGGCCAAGGCTCAATTCTGAGGCGATACGGTACTTCTCTTTATAACGGTGGCGCAACTCAGCACCTAAGTTCAATTGTACAATGCTGTGATTGAGAGAGGGCATAGGCTTATGGCGTTCAGTCTCATATTCGGAAAGCTTGACATCTTGCATGGCTCGGTTTTTATCAAATATACGGAATTGGATATAAACATGCCAATGTTTTAATGAGGTGTAGCCGATCCGCAAACCCGGGCCGCAATACCGCAATGCCATAGCACTGTATTTCCCATATCGAAACCAGCCTAAATCCCCTTTATCCGCTCCCACAACTGCCCAAACACCCCTTCCGCGTCCTGCTCCCGCTCCCAGCTCTCCCGGGCGATGAACACCCCGTCCTTTTCCTCCAGGAAGAAGTGGAAAACGAAATCCTCCGGCCGGTCGAAGGACTGCCCGACGGCGCCATAGCGCAGGTCGTTGTACTGCAGCTGCCCGCCCGGCCGCTCCAGGATGCTGTAGTAGCCGTTGGAGAACCACCGCAGGATGCGGATGGAACGGTCGGCCTCGTGCCCTTCGATCAGGTGGTGGTTCTTGGGGATAACGGCAAAGGAAAGCACCTCCGGCTTGCTGTCCATCAGGGAATACATGCCGTGGTAGTAAGCCGTGTCGCCCTCGGCCACGCCCTGCCAGAGGACGTTGTTGAAGATGGTCGGGCTGGTCATGTACCGCTGGTAGGCGATGCCGTCCCGCTGCAGGGAGCTTTCAAATACGCGGTCGACCTGCACCTTATTATAGAAGGTAAAGAGCATATAGGCCGAACTCACCCCAATGCCGATGTAGTTGAATACCGGCCGCCAGCGGTTCTGCCGGTTCAGCGTCAGCACGATGATCACGAAAAACAGGAAGGGCAGGGTATAGAGCGGGTCGACCACCGAGATATTGTTGAACGCCACCCGGTAATCCCAGAAAGGCTGGAAGAGCTGGGTGCCGTAGGTGGTGCAGGCGTCGAGCAGGGGATGGGTGAAGATGGCCCAGAAGAAGAGCAGGGTCCAGCCGCGTTGGGTGGCATCGGGTTTTACTTTTCGTTTGCGCAGTTTCCGCCTTATCCATACCACCGCCGGGAAAATAAGGATGGCGGCGCTCACCGCCAGGGCGATCTGCCCAACCTCCAGAGGGGGGATGGGCATGAATATGGCCCCTACTCCGATCAGCAGGACGAGGAAGAGCCATATTTTCAGGAAGTCCGCCCAGAAGGTTTTCCGTTCGTCGTACAGGCGGTACACCAGCCATCCCAGCAGCAGGGGCGCAATGAAGGCAAAGGCAAAGGAGTGGGTGATGGCCCGGTGGAAGGCCAGGGCGCTCATGTCGTCCGTTACCATATTGGCGAATACGTCCAGGTCGGGGATGGTGCCGCCGATGGCGCCCCAGAGCATGGCCCGGTTGCCGGCTTTGCGGCCCAGGACGGCTTCGCCTACCGCGGCGCCGAGGGTGATCTGTGTGAGTGAATCCATAATTAAAACCGGAAGCCTGCCGTGAACGCAAATTTATTGAAGCTTGCTTCATTCCGCACCAGTTGCTCGGGGGAACTGGACGACTGATAGGGGATAAAGAGCTCTTCGTTCCGGCGCAGCTGGTAGGCGAAGTCGAGGAAGAAATTCTGCTCCCGGATGCCGAAGCCGGCACTGTAGGTATTGTTGATCGTATCATCGTTGGCGAAGGGCGACTGCTGGAGGCCCAGGCCGGCGCGGAAGCGGAAAATCTCGTAGGCCAGCTCGCCGCCCAGGCGGATGTTGAGGGCCGGCTCGAAGTCGTTGGCGATGCTGTTGTTGACGTTGCGTTCGGCGTCGATGAAGCTGTCGTAGCGGAATTCGCTGTTGCTGTAGTTCACGTATTCTACCTCGGCGCTCAGGAAGCCCATTTTGTTGATAATGAAGCCGCCGCTGCCGATCACCCGCCAGGGCGTTCGCAGGCGGTACTCGAACAGGCCGTCGGGGGATTCGGCGAAGCCGTTGACCACTTCTCCGTCGGGGAGCGTGTAGTTGTAGGCCATGCTGGTGCGGAAGGCGTCTTCCAGGCTGAAGGCCGTGGGGGTATGGACGGCCAGGCCGAGCCGCACCGCCTGATGGGCGCGGTAGATCAGGCCCACTTTCAGGTTGATGCCTACGCCGGTGGTGTTCAGCTCTTCGGTGTACTCCAGGTCGTCGAAGAAGGGAACGTCGCCGTCGGAGCCTTCGCCCTGGTCTTCTTCCCGGTATGTCTTGTCCTCTTCGTAGCGCAGGAAGGGTACGCCGATGGTAGCGCCCAGCAGGATCCGCTCTTTATAATTGCCGGCAAAGGAAAAGACCAGCTCGTTGATGGCCCCCCGGCTGACGAACTCCTGGCGGCGGAAGATATCGGTTCCGGGCGCCGCTTTTTCGTAGTCCGACTCATAGAGGCCGTCGCCGTCGGGCAGCGGCTCGTCGTCGTACAGGCCGCCGGCGTCAATGGTGACGCCCGCTTCGAACTCGCTGAAGCCATTGGGGCTGTTGGCCTGTTCCTGGTGGGCCAGCACGATGGAGCCGGCAGAGAAGCCCTCATAGGTAAACTCCTGGTGGAAATTGGCCAGCCGGTTGATGCCGATGCCGAAGTTGAAGGTCGACCAGTTGGGAGAAGTGGGCCGGCCGGCGACGACCACGCCCAGGGCATTGATGTTGAAGTTGTTGCGGGCCTCTTCCGTCGCCGGCCCATCCTCAGCGTTGGTCAGGGTGCTGCTGGTTCGGGCATTGTAGAAAGTGGGAGAGAAGACGAATTCCCCTCGGCGGTACCACCCCAGCCCCGCCGGGTTGGTGCTCATTACGGAGAAGTCGGCCCCCAAAGCGCCCAAAGCGCCGCCCACGCCGATGGAGCGGGCTGTACCGCCCACCTGGAAGCTGGAATAACGCAAAGCGTCAAAGCTGTTCTGAGCCGAAAGGCCGAGGGCGGAAAAGAGGAAAACTGCAAAAAGGGAGCGCATGCGATTTGCCATTGTCATGTGTTTTTTTGATCAAAACCGGGGTTTATCAGTGTTTGGGAAATGAAATCCTGGATGAATGGAATAACCAATTTTCTCCCCGAACCGGGCGTCGCCCCGAGCGAAGTCGAGGGGGGGGGAGCAAAGAAAATGGGTGGACCCGCCTGAACGATCTCCACCCACTTTCCTGAAAATATTCAATTACAAACGGTATTCTGTTATTTTTTTAATTCCCGCCGCGGCGGCTTGAGCCGGAACGGCTGCTGCCACTGCTCCGGCTACTGGAACCGGAACGGCTGCTGCCGCTGTTGAAGCTTGGGCTGCTGCTGCGGCTGCTCGGGCTATAGCTGCCGGAAGAGCGGCTGCTGTTGCCCCGGCTGCTCGGGCTGTAGCTGCCGGAAGAGCGGCTGCTGTTGCCCCGGCTGCTCGGGCTGTAGCTGCCGGAGGAGCGGCTGCTGTTGCCCCGGCTGCTCGGGCTGTAGCTGCCGGAGGAGCGGTTGCTGTTGCCCCGGCTGCTCGGGCTGTAGCTGCCGGAGGAGCGGTTGCTGCGGCTGCCCGGGCTATAGCTGTCGGACGAGCGGCTGCTGCTGTTGCCCCGGTTGTAAGTCCTGGGCGCCGATTGCCGCGTATTGGTATTGCGCTCGTACGTCCGCGGTGCAGGCGCCGACTGGCGCGTATTGGTGTTGCGCTCATACGTCCGAGGCGCCGATTGGCGCGTGTTGGTATTGCGCTCGTAGCTTCTGGCGCTGCGGCTGCTGTTGGGGTTCTGGTCGTAGACATTCCGGCTCTGGATGCGGCTGGTTGCCGGCGCGGTAGCAGTTTCCTTGCGGATGTTGTCCCGGTCGTAAGAACGGGTACGCACGACGCGGCTGTTATCTGCCTCTGCCTTTGTTGCCGAACCGCCGGTGCCGGCCACATCGCTACCCCTTCGGGAGGCGACGGGAGCAGTGGTGGTCGTGGTCACGTCCTTTGGCGGTTCGCTCCGGCTGGTGAAGTTGCGGCCGGAATTGCCGGCAGTCGACGTGCGTACCGAACCTCCGGTGCGCGGGCCGAAGTAGGTATTGTTGACGGTAGTGGCCGTATTGTACACATAACCGCTGCCCCAGGAGGGCGGGCAATAGTAGCCGCCGCCAAAACCGCCGCCGTAAAATCCGCCGCCGCCAAATCCGCCGAAGCTGTTAAAGCCTATGAATACGCCATTGCGCGGGCCCCACGGGCTCCATGGGTTCCACGGGTTCCAGGCATTCCAGCCGAAGCCGGGGCTGAACCACGGATCCCAGCGGTTCCAGTAGCTGAAGCGGTTCCATCGGTTCCATCGGTTCCAGCGATTCCAACTGTTCCAGCCGTAGAAATTGTCGTAGATAAGCATCGTCGTCAGGCCGGGAGTGAAGAATGGGTCGTAGTAGAACATGTCTACATAAACCGGGTCGAAATAGTCAAACCCATAGTATGGGCGGTGGAAACGGCGGATGCGGGAGGTATATTGATAGTTGTAATCGTCCTCGTAGTGGTCATAACTGTCGTCGTCGTAGTAGCTGTCATCCCCGGAGTAGGCGTAAGTGTCGCCCGATGTGGAGGTGCTGCTGCTGTAATCATAGTATTCCCCATCGGTGTCCGGATCGTAGTAGAGGTCGTCGTACTGTGCCTGTACGAGGCCCCCCCACGCAAGCAGGGCAAAAAGGGAGAGGAAGAATACCGTTGTTCTATAGCTTTTCATATAAATGATGTTTAATGTAATTACCGTGACTCTCTGTATTTGTAACAACAGGCAATTTATTACTTTTGTGCCGATTTTTCTGTTAAAGCCTGCTTAAATCGGCGTTTGTATCTTGTTAAAGTCATTTGTCGGGAACCTTAACCATTGTTAAGATGTAGGAACCCACTTGAAGTAACAAGTTCGGGCCGTAGCATAGTGGTTAAAGAAATGTTAAGGCGCTATCGTAAGCGGCTGGTTTTCAAGATACGAAAAATATTTGACAATTTATGGCGAAGGAAATTACGAACCGGGCGGAGAATTACTCCCAGTGGTATCAGGATATTGTAAAAAAAGCGGACCTGGCCGACAATTCGGCCGTTCGCGGCTGTATGGTCATCAAACCGAACGGTTATGCCATCTGGGAAAATATGCGCGACCAGCTGGACCGCATGTTCAAGGAAACGGGCCACGTCAACGCCTACTTCCCGTTGTTCATCCCGAAGAGCTTCCTGAGCAAGGAGGCCAAGCATGTGGAAGGCTTTGCCAAGGAATGCGCCGTGGTCACCCATCACCGCCTGATGAACGATCCCAACGGCGAGGGCGTCATCGTCGATCCGGAGTCCAAACTGCAGGAAGAACTGATCGTCCGCCCCACTTCCGAGACCATCATCTGGGACGCCTACCGCAGCTGGATCCAATCCTACCGCGACCTGCCTCTGCTCATCAACCAGTGGGCCAACGTGGTGCGCTGGGAGATGCGCGTGCGCATGTTCCTGCGCACCGCCGAATTCCTCTGGCAGGAAGGCCATACCGCCCACGCCACGAGGCAGGAAGCCATGGAAGAGACCCTGCGCATCCTGGACATCTACGCCAAATTCGCCGAGGAATACATGGCCGTGCCGGTCATCAAAGGCATTAAAACCGAAAACGAACGCTTCGCCGGGGCCGACGAGACCTTCTGCATCGAAGCTCTCATGCAGGACGGCAAGGCGCTGCAGGCCGGCACCTCCCACTTCCTGGGGCAGAACTTCGCCAAAGCCTTCGACGTAAAGTTCGTCAACGACAAAAACGAGGAGGAGTTCGTCTGGGCTACCTCCTGGGGCGTCTCCACCCGCCTGGTGGGCGGCCTGATCATGGCCCATTCCGACGACAGCGGCCTGGTGCTGCCGCCGAAGCTGGCGCCCGTCCAGGTGGCCATCGTGCCCATCCCGAAGCCGTCGCCCGAGATCGGCGAAGTGGCCGAAAAGATTATGAAAGCGCTGCGCGATAAAGGCATTTCTGTCAAATACGACAAGGACGACCAGAAACGGCCTGGCTTTAAGTTCGCCGAGCACGAGATGCGGGGCGTCCCCGTGCGTATCGGCATCGGCAAACGAGACCTGGAGAACGGCCAGGTGGAAGTGGCCCGCCGCGACACCAAAGAAAAGAGTTTCACGCCGCTGGACGGCGTGGCGGATTACGTGGCCAACCTGCTCGATGACATTCAGCAGAACCTCTTTAACCGGGCCAAAAAATTCCGCGAGGAAAACACCACCGCAGTCGACAGCTTCGACGACTTCAAGGCCATCGTGGAGGCGCCCAAAGAGGGCATGCCCGAATCCTGGGGCGGCGGCTTCCTCTCCGCCCACTGGGACGGCACCACCGAGACGGAGCTCAGGATCAAAGAACTGACCAAAGCCACTATCCGCTGCATCCCGCTGGATGGGGAGGAGGAGCCGGGCCAGTGCATCCTGACCGGCAGGCCGTCGAAGCGGCGGGTGTTGTTTGCTAAGGCGTATTGAGTTTCGGACGGGCCACTTTATTGGTTTTCAAAAATTAAACAGGGGGTTTGCCGTGATAGTCGACAGGCGAACTTTCTTCGCCCGCTGAAGCATAGCGTAAGCGGGAGTCGCCAGCCGACATCACATCCCTTTATTAATATTTGAAACTCAATAAAGTGGCCTGTAATAAAAGAGCCATAAAGCCTGGCCGCCCTCGCTTGCCCGCCTGCCCGTCTGATGAGGTTCTCCAGGTTGTCGAACCCCTGCAGGCACCGGCGGCCCGGAACATTTCATTTGGCCTTCCGGGACCGCCATGCCTGGCCAAAGGCGAGGCTTTATCCCCGTCCTTCCCCGGAAAAGCTTCGCCTTTGGCCCGCATATAATTTCTGCGCTGCCTTTTCGTTAACACTTGGGAGAAAAACAAATGCAAGCAGGCCTCGCATTGAGGGCGTTTCCTATTGCGAACCGTTATTATTTCGTACTTTGCGTACAGGATTAACAGGATTGACAGGATTGACGGGGTAGACAGGATTAACAGGATTGACAGGATTGACAGGATTGACAGGATTGACAGGGCAGTGGTGTATCCAGCCGCCATGCGCCTGCCAATCTCCCCCCTCTCTCTGCTCGCCGGAGCATCGAGAAGGAGGGGGGGGCTATAAAGTCGATTTCAGAAGAGACTATAGTATTTGTGAAAAACCTTATTCCACACTTTATTCAGGAGCAATATCTCAACGGCAACACCCAGGGGCAGTTGGAGGCCTACACGCTTTTTGTGGACCTGTCCGGGTTTACCCCGCTGACGGAGGCCCTGATGCAGAAGGGCAACCGGGGCGCCGAGGAACTGTCCAACGTACTCAATGAAATCTTTGAGCCCCTGGTGCATATGGTCTACGCCAAGGGGGGGTTCATCCCCTATTTTGCCGGCGACGCCTTTACGGCCATTTTTCCTGTTGCGGAGCAACGCATTGGCGCGCAGGACATTATCCAGGGCGCTATGCAGGCGCGCAGCCTGTTTGGCCAGCGGCAGTTCCGCTTTCGCAATTTCACCATCGGCATCAAGTTCGGCCTGTCTTACGGGACGGTAGAGTGGGGCATCGTCGGGCGGGCATCCAAGGCCTTTTATTTCCGGGGGGCTCCCATCGATGGCTGCGCTGCCTGCCAGATGAAAGCCCGCGACAAGGACATCGTCATCGATGACGCCCTGCGCCAGCACCTGCCCAAGGGGCAGTTCGCACTGATGGCGCTCGACAACGGCTTCTACAAGATCAAAGAAGGGGTCTCCTCCGGAGAGGGCAACGTCATTCCCGTGGATTTGCCGCCTATCGAACGGGGGGTAGCTATGCAATTCCTGCCGGACGCCGTGGCGCGCTACAACCAGGAGGGCGAATTCCGGACCGTCATCTCCGTTTTTATTTCCTTCGACGGGGTAGAAACCCATGCCCTGCTCGACGACTTCGCGTCCATCTTGCTGGAGCAAATCAACAATTTCTCCGGCTATTTCAAAGAGATCGACTACGGGGATAAGGGCGGCGTGATGGTCGCCTTTTTCGGCGCGCCCGTTTCTTTCGAGAACAACAGCGACCGGGCCCTGGAATTCATTACTTCCATACGGGAGGAGCTCCGGGATCTGCAATCCAGGAGCAGCCTCCGTTACCGGGTAGGCCTCACCATCGGCACGGCCTATACGGGCATCGTGGGCGGCGGGGAGCGCTGCCAGTACGCAGCTGTGGGCAACCGGGTCAACCTGGCGGCCCGCCTGATGACCTACGCCGCCTGGGACGAAGTGCTCGTCGACGAAGAAATCCAGAAAAACCACCACTTCCACTTCCTCAACCGGGGAGACATCGAATACAAGGGGATCAAAGGCCTGGTGCCCACCTTCCGCCTGGTCGGGCGCAACTACGAAGCCCATGCCTCCTACGCCGGCGATATGGTGGGGCGGGAAGCGGAACTGCAGCAGCTCATCGACTTTTCCCGGCCCCTCTTCGAAGGGCGGTCGGCCGGAGTGGCCTACATCTTCGGCGAAGCCGGCATTGGCAAAAGCCGCCTCGTCCACGAGCTGAAAAATGTACTCTACGGCCAGCACCTGGTGTCCTGGCACACCTGCCAGGCCGACCAGATACTGAAGAAGCCGTTCAACCCCTTCCTCTATTTCCTGAAAAATTATTTCGAACAATATCCGGAAAGCACTTCGGTGGCTAACGTCCGGAATTTCGAAGGGCGGTTCAACCAATTGCTGGAAGAACTGTCCGAAGCAGAACGCCCGGAAGCCCAGCCCATCCGGCGGGAACTGGTCCGGACGCGCACCGTCCTGGCAGCCCTCATCGGGCTCAATTTCCAGAATTCCATCTGGGACCAGCTCGACGCCAAGGGGCGCTACCAGAATACGCTCTCAGCCATTATCAACCTGCTGGTCGCCGAGTCGCTCGTCCATCCCGTCGTCATCGAGCTGGAAGACGGGCACTGGCTCGACGACAATTCCCGGGAGCTGCTCAATGAACTGGCCCGGCACATCAGCCGCTTTCCCATTATGCTGATCATCACTTCCCGTTACAAGGACGACGGCGCCAAACCGGAGATCATTTCCGACGGGCTGGTGCAGGACCAACAACGGCCGGCGCTGGAGATCGACCTCAACACGCTTCAGCCGGAGGCAGTGCGGGCTTTCGCCGAACTGCGCCTGGGAGGGGCCGTTCACGGGGAGTTCTTCGACCTGCTGCTGCGCACTTCCAACAGCAACCCTTTCTACCTGGAACAAATCCTGGAGTACTTTTCCGAGAGCGGCCAGTTGGAAGAGGAGGACGGCCAGTGGACGATACGGGATAAGAACGTCAAGCTTTCCAGCTCCATCAATGCCATCCTGACTGCCCGCATCGACCGCCTGTCCACCCTGGTGAAAGAAACGGTAAAAGCGGCGGCGGTGATCGGCCGGGAGTTCGACGTGCCCATCCTGTCGGAAGTGATGAAGACCCAGGAGGAATTCATCCGCCGCAACGGCAACGCCACCGCCCTGCTTAAGGAACAGATCAAAAGGGCAGAGCGGGGCCAGATCTGGCACGCCATGAACGAGCTGCGCTACATATTCCGCCACTCCCTGCTGCGCGAGGCCGTCTACAGCATGCAGCTCCGCGCCCGCGTCCAGCAACTCCACCGGAATATTGCCGAAGCGATCGAACGCCTCTACGCCGACAACCTGGACGAGCGCTATGTCGACCTGGCCTTCCACTACGAAGAAGCCGGCGTTTTTGACAAGACCTGCGAATACCTGCGCAAAGCGGCCGACCATGCCCGCAGCAATTACCAGAACCAGCAGGCGCTGGACTACTACGAGCGGCTGCTCAAAAAGCTGGGCCGGCAAAAGGATGTCGCCGACCAGATCCAGACCCACCTCAAAAAAGGCAAGGTGCTGGAGCTTATCGGCCAATGGGATGATTGCGAACAGGCCTACACCCGGGCCCTGAAGCTGGCCAAGCAGTCGCGCGACGTGCTGCTCCTCGGCCAGGCCAACAACAGCCTGGGCAGCCTGCTGATGCTCAAAGGGGATTATCCTAAGGCCATGGCTATCCTGCAAACTGCTGCCGGCCTTTTTGAGTCGATCGACGACAAGGTGGGCATCGCCAGGACGTATGGCAGCCTCGGCAAACTCTACTTCCGGCAAGGCCAGTACGATGAGGCAAAGGAGTTTTTCGAACAAAGCCTGGATATCGGCCATACCCACATCGAGCCGACTGCCAACGCCCAGGTGGCCGCCGACCTCGGGCTCACCTTCATGAACCAGGGCAAATACGAGCAAGGTATCTACTGCCAGCAGGAACAACTCGATATTTGCGAGCAGCACAACGACAAGCAGGGCATGGCCACCCTGTATACCAACATGGGTATCGTTTATTTCGAAAAAGGGGACTATGACGATGCCCTGGAGGCCTACCAGAAAGGCCTCGCCCTTTCCGAAGAACTGGGCAATAAAATGCTCACTTCCATTGCCATCGGCTGCATCGGCAGCGTTTATCAACGCAAAGGCGACTACAGGAGCGCTATGGAAAATTTCCAGCATGACCTCGAACTATGCGAGGAACTCGGCGACAAGCAGGGTGTGGCCATCGCCCTGGGCCTCATCGGCGAGTTGCTGAGCGAGCAGGGCGATTTCCACGGCGCCATCGAATATCTCCAGAAAAACCTGATGCTCTGCGAGGAACTGGGCTACCAGAAGGGCATTGCCAAAGCGGTAAACACCCTCGGCGACGTCTTTTATTACACCAAACAATACAGCCGCTCCCTGCACTTTTACGACCGCGCTATTGAGGTGACCCGCCGGATCAACAACCGCCTGGTGCTGGGCATCAGCCTGGTGGAAAAAGGCGTAGTCCTCATGGAATTGAACCAAATGGAGGAACTGGAAGCGATCACGCAGGAAGCGCTGCGGATCGCCCAAAAACTCGGCAATCCCGACCTGATCTTCAACGCCCGCATACTGGCGGCCAAATATGAAAATAAAAAGGGCAATACCGAACAGGCCATACAACTACTCCATGCCCTCAGCGCCGGCGGCCTCCCGCCGGACAAGCAGGCAGAAGTCAACTTCGAGCTGTTCCTTTTACTCCCGGAAGATTCCCGTTACCGCGCCCGCGCCCTGGCGCTTTACGAGCAGTTGTATCAGGAAACGCCCCGGTATAGTTATAAAATCCGCATAAAGCAGTTGAAGGAGTTTGGGGTATAGCAATAGCTCACTGCCGGGGTTGGCTGAAGCAGCTATATCTCCCACAGCGGGCCTGCCCTCTATGCCTTCTCCAATTGGGGCAATCACAATTTCCGGCTCTGTATCGGGGTTGTCCTTTTTGTATTCCAGATAGTCCTGGAATGGGGTGCCGCATGGCGGATCGTCCTCATGTCCTGTTATGATTTCCTCTTTTTCCTCCGGCGTCAGCGCTCCCGGCCCGCGCCCGTCCAGCCGGATGGCGTATACCTTCTCCATATAGGCTTTGCTCGGCTGTTCCTCCTCTCCCATCTGCCCGATATAGGCAGCCGCTTCTGAAAATTTGCCGTCCTCCATGGCCAGGCTGGCCAGGTCGCCTTTGTAAATGCTGATGCCTTGCTCTTCCTTTTGCTTCAGGTATTGGTAGGCCGTGCCGGCCGGCTCGCCGGCCAGCTTTTCCAGCAGGCCCTGGTAGGTTTCCGTCAGCCGCTCCCTTTTCAGTTCTGCCAGCAGGGCGGGGTCGTTGGCCGCAGCAATTTCCTGAGTCAGCGCAGCAATCCGGCTTTCCCGTGCAGCGTCGTCTTTGGCGAGGAATAGTTCCATGTCGCGGCTTTCAAGCGAGTGCGGAAAGGGCGCGATAGCCATTTTACATTGCATGTGTATAGCGGTTCAGTGAATAATCCGTTGTGCCTGTCCGGAAAGGAAACCGGGAGGCAAACCTAATCTTATATTTTGCCGCGTGAAGGGTTAAAGCGCTGTAGAAAAAGAGTGGCTTGCGTAAGATACGAATTTCCCCAGGACAACAATGCCGACAACGATGCAAATATTTTGTTTGAATATTTTTGTTTCAACTGTTGCTTTTTTGTAAATTTGCAGCATGGAAAACTTGCCCCAATCTCACGACCGGTTTTTCAAACACCTGCTCTCTGACCTGAACCGGGCCCGGGAATACCTGCGTGCTTACCTGCCCGGAGAACTGTTGGCCGAGCTGGACCTGGGTACGCTGAAACTGGAAAACGGCTCCTTCATCGACGACGCGCTGAGGGAGTCTTATTCCGACCTGGTCTTCTCCGTTTCAACCCGCAGCGGAAAGCGCGTCAACCCTTGTTTCCTGGTAGAGCACAAAAGCCACCGGGACGAAACCGCCGTTTTCCAGGCCCTGTACTATGCCAGCAGCGCCATGCTCCGGCGGGCCAGGAACGGGGAGGAGCAATGGCTGGTCATCCCCATCCTGTTCTACCACGGCGAGGAAACCTGGGAGTACCGGCCGCTGAGCGGCTTCTTCGAAGGGCTGGGAGAGCCCTTCCTGCGCTACCTGCCCTCTTTTGACTACCTTTATCACAACTTCCAGGCCTTGCCGGACGCGGAAATCGCGAAGCTGCCCAACCGCCTGCTGGCGTCGGCCCTGCTCGTCATGAAACACTACTACGATTCCGGCTACCTGGAGGAAAACGCCTCCTTGCTCCTGCTTGGCGCACACGACGAGCGAGGCAACTTTTACCTGCCTTTGTTCGTTTATTTTTTTAGTAAAATAGAGGCCGGAGAGGAACGGGTGAAAGAAATCCTGGACAGCCTGCCTCCTCCGGTAAAATCTTCCGTTATGAGCATTTTTGATATTTACGAAGCTAAAGGCTTGGAAAAAGGCCTGGAAAAAGGCATGGAGCAAGGCTTGGAAAAAGGCATAGAGCAAGGCCTGGAAAAAGGCCTGGAGCAAGGCCTGGAAAAAGGCAAAACGGAAGCAAAACGCCATGCCTGCGCCAACATGATCCGGCTCGGCTTTGACGTTGAGGCGGTCTGCAAGGTGCTGGAGGTAACGCCTGAATTTGTGGAAGAGGTGCGGCAGGCGGTTGAAGAAGAAGGGACAGCAGGAGAGTAGCTCGCCTTTAACCAACTGTTACCCGCTTTGTCGCCGAGGGGTGTCAAAGCAAGGCAGCCCTTAGCATTGAAGCGTCTATTGCGTTCCTGCATGCGGCGGCGCCCGCCTTCCAGGTCAAATGGCTAGAATCGCCCCCTCAAAGCCCAAACCCTCCAACAATCCAACCATATCCTCCTCCCTTCAATCCGCCGGCTTCTTCGGCACCGGCGCGCTGGCGTGGAAATCGCGATGAATGCGTTCGGCGTACTGGTCCAGCAGTTCGAGGACGCGCTCGCGCTTTTCGGAGCGGAGGATCAGCCCGATATGGTAATCCTTACTGAGGCGCCAGGCAATCTCCGGGTCGTTGAAGCCGGAATTGTCCGGGTGCTGGAAACGGGAAAGGGAGACGATGATGCCGGCATACAGCTTTTCCGGGGTTGGCGCCTGGTAGGCCTCGCCCCGGGCGATGGCGTTTTCCAGCCGCGCCCATTCGCCCCAGAGGTTGACCCCGGAGGAGAACTCCACCATCTCGGCCAGGTGGGCGCCGCCCACGCGGGAAGAGGTCTCCAGGAAATAGAATTTGCCGTCGTCTTTGGACTGGATGAATTCGGTATGCGAGGCGCTGAACTGCATGCCGAAGGCCTTCATCACCTGGGCGTTCAGCTGTTGCAGGGCCTGGTCTTCGGCGCTGCCGAACCCGATGGTATGGGAGCGGAAAATACCGCCGCCGTGGGCGACCTCAAAAGGCGTATTGAGATAGCGGGATACCCGGCAGAATTGCGTTTTGCCGCCGGCGGTGATGGCGTCGACGTGGTAGACGTCGCCCGGCTTGAACTGCTCCACCAGGAAGTGGTGGCGGTCGTCGCCCAGGCTGTGGATAACCTGCCACAGCTCTTCCTGGCTGTGTACCTTGCGGATGCCGGTAGCGGAGGCTTCGGAACGGGGCTTCACCACCCAGGGGGGAGAAGCCTTTGCAGCAAAGTAATTGATATCGGCATCGTGAAACAAAGGACAGAAGGGCGGCACGTCGATCCCCGCTTCGGCGGCCCGGAAACGCATGGCCAGCTTGTCCCGAAAATAGCGGGCAGTGGTTTGCCCCATGCCGGGAATGCGGAACTCCTCGCGCAGGAACGCCGCCTTTTCGACGTCAAAATCATCGAGGGCGACGATGCGGTCCACCTTTTTGCTGCGCATCAGCCAGGCCAGCCCCCGGGCAATGCTGCTGAGGTTTTCCGGCGTGTTTTCTTCGGAATCGATGTAGAAAAACTCGTCGACCGACTCCCGCGGCCAGGGCTGGTGTTCCAGCGATTTCCGGGTGAGCAGGTAAACGGTGTTGCCGGCCGCCTTGCAGGCGCGCAGGAAGTCCTGCCCCTTGAAATAGCAGGAAATGCAGAGAAAGGTGATTGGACGCATAGGAGGTATTTGTTTAAATTGAAACCGCTGGGAAGGGCGGTGTTGGCTGTTCGCGGTTCGCAATTCGCGGTTTGCAATTCGCGGTTCGCAATTCGCGGTTTGGTATTCGCGGCTCCATCACTCCATCACTCCGCCACTCCCTCCAGATGGCTCAGAAAATCCACCAGAAGCCGCACGCCGAATGCGGTGGCGCTTTTCTGTGAGGAAAACTCCGAATCGCTGAACGCCACGCCGGCGATATCGAGATGCGCCCATGCCGGGTGATCCTCGATGAAAGCCTCGAGGAATTTGGCGGCGCCGATCGCCCCGGCTATGGGTTTGCCGCTGAAGTTGCGCAGGTCGGCCACGTCCGATTTGATGTCGTCTTTGTAGACATCCCACAAGGGGAGGCGCCAGTTTCGTTCGCCGGTGCGTTCGCCCGCCTGATAAATCCGGGCGGCCAGCTCGTCGTTATTGGAGAACAGGCCGGCGGCGTGGTAGCCGAAGGTGCGTACGGTGCTGCCGGTCAGCGTGGCCAGGTCGATCATCGTATCCGGCTTGTAATTCCGGGCCATGTAGCACAGGCCGTCGGCCAGGATCAGGCGCCCTTCGGCATCCGTATCGATCACCTCGATGGCTTTGCCGCTGTAGGAGTCGATCACGTCGCTGGGTTTGATGGCCTTGGCGTCCACGCTGTTGTCGGTGGAGGGGACGATCCCGATCAGGTGGACCGGCAGCTGCAGTTTGGCGGCCGCCTCGATGGCCCCGAAGACGGCAGCGGCGCCGCCCATGTCGCTTTTCATGTAATGCATGTTGGCGGAAGGCTTGATAGACAGGCCTCCGGTATCGAAGGTGACGCCTTTGCCGACCAGGCCTATTTTTTTCAGTCCGCCCGCCGGGATGGTTTCCGGCCGGTACTCCATAATGATGAAAGCGGGCGGGTATTCGCTTCCCCGGTTGACGGCCAGCAGGGCGTGCAGGCCCTCTGCCAGGATTTGCTCTTTGCCGAGCGAACGAACCTGATAGCTGTATTTTTTTCCGGACTCCAGCGCCCACTGCGCCAGGTCGGAAGGGTTTTTCTTGTTGCTGGGCGCATTGACCAGGTCGAAGATGCTCATCTGGGTTTCGGCTATGGCCAGGCCGCGCCTTGCTGCCTGCTTACTGCTTTCTGCCAGGCTTTCCTCCACAAGTATTTCCAGTGCGGCATCGGCAGCGGCCAGCGGATGGCCGTTGCCATTGGGCATGTTCTTGAAGCGGCCGATCCGGTAGGTGCCCAGGGCCAGGCCGTTGACGGCTGCCTCCACCCAGGTGGCGGCGGCGCCGGAAAGGTTCTGGTGCAATAAGCTGATGCCGGTTTCCGGAGTCAACTTCTGCCGGTACTTATTCGAGAAAGAGCGGAAGCTTTTCAGCACATCCTGAAAAGCAGGGTTGGTGCCCAGGCCCAGCAGAAAAAGACGGGTTGGCCCCGAATACAGCAGTTGTACTTCCCCTTGTTCGGCTTTGAAATCAGCGGCTATCAGGGCCGCGTCTATGCCGGCAGCGGATGCCACCGCCTGAATGGCGGCTGCCAGTCCGTTGCCGGAAGCTGCCGGCACGATAACCACCGGCGGCAGGTTTTTCGGGGTATTGCTAATTTTCAGGATCATTTTCTGGTTTCATTTTTTTTTGAAAAACAACCACTCTGCCGCCCGGGGAAACTCTTCGCCCCAGCGGGCCTCGTTGTGCTGCCCTCCGGGATCGACCGAAAGCCTGAATTTGACGGACGCCTTACCGGCTTCCTGGAACGCCTCCTGGAAGCGCCGGATATTCGGCACCATATTGGCACTTTCTTCTTCCCCTCCGTAGAGGTATATATCTATATCCTGCGGGTCGTGAAAATTCAGGAAATGGAAGTGAATATTAGGCATCACCCATAAAGAGGGAGAAAAGATCATCAGCTTGCCGTAGACCTCCGGATACATCAGCCCGGCGTAAATGCTGATCAGGCCGCCCATGGAGCTGCCTCCGATGCCGGTGTGTTCCCGTTCCGGCAGGGTGCGGAAGTGTTTGTCGACATAGGATTTCAGGGTGTCGGCCAGGAAGCGCACGTATTTTTTGCCGTCGCCGGAACCCAGTTTGGTGCGGGAGGAAGGCGTAAACTCGGCGATCCGCTCCTTCTCGCCGTGGTCGATGGAGATGATGATAATGTCGCCGATCCCCCGCTCGGCCATTACCGCCAGCTTCTTGTCCACCGCCCAGTTGCCGAAGGGGGCATAATCGTCGAAGAGGTTCTGCCCGTCCTGCAGATAGAGTACCGGGTAGCGCTTATCGCTTTCCCGGTAGTCATAGGGCAGCAGGGCGGCGATGCGGCGGGTCTTGATCAGCTGCGGTATTTCAAATTGCTCGGAAATGACCTGTATCTCCGGTAAAAAGGCGGGGTCGTAAGCCAGCCCGCCTTTCCTCCAGCGCGGCACGTGGTCGAGGGCTTCCCTGGCCTTTCGGGGTTCCAGCAACCGGTTCGGTGCGGAATTGCCGTATTCGTCGAGTTCGACCGAGTCCCAGCCGCCACGGTGGTATTTGTATTCCATCTGCCCGGGCAGCAGGCTTTTATCTTTAAAGTTGAAGCTGAACAGGCCCGGCCCTTCCGGTTTCATGCGGTACGCTTCGTCGCCGGCCTTCCAGCCATTGAAGTTGCCGGCAAGGTATACGGGTTCCCCGCTGTCTTCCTTAGTGGACAGGCGTAGGGATAAGCTCTGGCTGCCTTTAGTAGTATGTTGAGGTGACGGTTTCTCGCCAGTCATAATACTTGTTCCTGTTGTGGGATAGTCCGTCCCGGCTTCTCAGCTGGTGCCGGATGTGGATGGCCCGCGCCCGGATGCCGGCGATAAACGGCAATCCATTTTCCGGCCCGCAGAGACGGGCGCCGGCCAGTCTTCCCAAAGCTCACAAAATTAAGAAATAATGCGCAGCATAGGTTATTGGCGACTCCACTAATTGCACAGCATGGGAAAAACATAGTAATTTTAGCTTTTGCCCGGAATCGGGAGCGATCCCGGCTTCAATCCGGTTTCTGATGGTAGAAGTACGGATAATGATGCGGGATGTTCCGTCCCGGGGCGTCAAATGGCAAACGGCGGCAGGATGATCGCGGTACGGGAAAAAAAACAACCATGCAATTACTTTGGGGTATAGACCTGGGGGGAACCAAGATCGAAGGCGTCGTTCTGGAAAATACGCCTGCTCTGAACGTCCTGGCGCGGTTGCGCATTCCCACGGAGGCGGAGAATGGCTACAGGCATATCGTTCAGCAGGTGGCCCGCGTGGTTGGCCTCCTGCGGGCGGAGGTGGGCCGGCACCCCGAAAAACTGGGCGTTGGCGGCCCCGGTGCCCTGGACCCGGATACCCAAACCATGAAAAACTGCAATACTACGGCCCTCAACGGGCAGCCCCTGCACCGGGATCTGGAAGAAGCCCTGGGCGTTCCCGTCGTGCTGGCCAACGACGCCAACTGCTTCGCCGTTGCCGAAACGCGGCTGGGCGCCGTGAGGGAGCAGGCGCCGGGTGCCCGGACGGTGTTTGGGGTGATCATGGGTACCGGGGTGGGGGGCGGCATCGTCATCGACGGCAAATTGCTGGAAGGCCGCCACGGCATCGCCGGGGAATGGGGCCACAACTTCCTGGACGCCTCGGGCGGGCCCTGCTACTGCGGCCGGGCAGGATGCGTGGAGACGGTCATCTCCGGCCCGGCCCTGGAGCTGTATTACGCCCGCCTGGCCGGCCGGCACCGCCCGCTGCCGGAGATCGTCGCCCGCCATGGGCAGGCCGCCGACCCGGTCGCTACCGCAACGGTGGAACGCCTCCTTCACTTCTTCGGCAAAGGCATGGCCACCGTCATCAATATCCTGGACCCCGACGTGGCCATCCTGGGCGGCGGCCTGGGTAATATCGATCTGCTGTATTCCGAAGGGGTGCAGGCGGTGCAACGCTTCGTCTTTAACAACAGCCTGAAAACGCAATTCCTCAAACCGAAACTGGGCGACAGCGCCGGGGTGTTCGGGGCGGCGCTGCTGGCGGAGCGTAGGGGTGTGTGAGGGTGTAAGTGTGTAAGGGTGTCGGCACAAAATAACTGATTATCAGGGATGGCCTTGAGAGCACCTTGGTCACAGAACTTTGAACACTCTCGGTTGATCGGAGGCCCTTCGTTTACACCTTTACACCTACGCACCTTTACACCTTATCTTATGTCATCCCCCACACAAAAGCCTCCAACTACCCGCTTATGTAGTTTGTCCAACAGCAACATACCTGTACATTGGGACAATAATACGAAGCATTGGCCCTGGAAAAAGGCGCATTCGTACAATGCCGGCGGCCGAAGCCTGGCGGTTTAGCGATCTGTCCTTTATCTTGGGCCAATGAGAGGCAACCCCTGGCAATTGGCGTTGTCCTTGAGAACAAGAATACACCCGACTAAAGATGATTACTGTTGCCATTGTAGATGCCAAGCGCGACGTGCGCGAGGGCGTCCGGGGCATATTGGAAGCCAGCGACGGCTTCTGCTGCCTCGGAGCGTATGCAGGCGGGCTCAGCGCCCTGGAATGCCTGCCGGAGCGCCCGCCCGACGTCCTGCTTATCGAAACCGACCTGCCCGACATGAAAGGGGCAGATTGCGTGCGCCTGCTCCTGGAGGAGCTTCCCGGCCTGCGCGTTATCATGTTCACCAATTCCCTGCGCGAAGAGCAGATTTTTGCCGCTTTCAAAGCCGGGGCATTGGGGTACATTTCCAAAACCTTCTTTCCTTCGTTTCTGCTGAATGCCATCCGGGAGGTGAAAGAGGGCGGCGCCCCCATGAGCCCTTCGGTGGCCAAACGGGTAGTCACTTCCTTCAGCCAGCTGGACAACCCGCTGCCGTCCCTTTCCAAACGGGAGTTCGACGTCATGGCCCTGTTGTGCAAAGGGTACAGCTACCGCAAGATCGGCGAGCGGCTGTTTGTCAGCCCGAATACCGTGCGCTTTCACCTCAAGAATATCTACCGGAAACTGAAGGTCAATTCCCGCCACGAGGCCGTCATCAAGGCGGCCAAGGTGGGCATGGTATGATTATTGATTCGGAACTATTGAGAGTTTTTTTCATACTAATCTGTGTTTCTGTTGCCGGGTGAAGCGCCCGGCAACTTTTTAACCCAAGTTCGATATGTAGATCCCAACTTTCGTTGGCTCAATTTTCGCAGCCAGCCGTCACCCGTCCGCCGGGGTTAATGTCTACTTATCGAACACCGGTGAAGGCAGCGGTGCTGTCGCCGTAGCAGGTCATAGGCTCTGCAATTGCCGGTGCCTCTCTTTAGCTTTGGCGAGATCTGCCTTCAACTTGACTTTTTTATTCCCGCCTATAGCAAAAAAAGGAAGGGA
>JAGFJD010000420.1 GCA_024102975.1 Phaeodactylibacter sp.
CCGGCGTTTATTGGATGGAAATCGCGCTGCCCGGCAGGCGGGTTGTCCGGCAGTGGGTGAAAAGGTGAAAAAGCGATTTTCAGGGAGTGTTATCGCGTTCTCTCACAAGGGAGGCTTTTTTAAGTATTTGATAATCAAATAATTAGAATTTAAAAAGGAAGGCTTTGGCTCTATTTAGCCGTAGACAGGAAGCCGCCAATTGTCCTGGTTTTTGCCGGAAAAAAGCGGTAACTTTGGCGTAAGCCAGAGCTTTTCTCAACGCGAGCTAGTGAGCAGGAGAACTTTAAGTCTCCTGCTCACTAGCTCGCAGCCCGTCATCATCCCGTCACCGGCACCACCCTCGCCCCATTCCCCTTGCTCAGATACCGCTGGATAATCCGCGTCGTCTCCGGGTTGCCCTGAAACGGCTTGATGATGTCCCGTAAAAAATCGGGATGCCCGTTCATCTCCTCCCGCTCGACGTAGCCGAAGCCTCGGTAATTGCCCTCTTCGACCAGTACTACTGACATCTCTTCCGGGCTGCGGCCCTGGTCGAGGATGAAAAAGTCCTTGTCGAAAATGGTGGAGAGTTGCTCCCGGGCTTCTTCGGCGCGTTCGTTGTATTTTTCTTTAGGCTCGGCGCCGATGCAGGCGCCATAGCATTGCCTGATGTGATAATGGAAGCAGGCGCCTTTGCCGGGGTGCAGGCTGCAGAGGCGGGAGCAGAGTTCGTATTGTTCCATGGCACGGCTGAGGTGCCCCTTGGCGTGGCTCAGTTTCGGGTACTCGGAGATGATATTGTACTTCTTGCGGGTTTGGGCGGTTACCTGGGCCACTTCGAAGCAGATGTAACCGGCCTCATCCTCGAAGGTATGGATAATATAGGGAAAGCGCCGCACCCTTTGAGCGCGGTTGATCTCCGGGCTCAGGCGTTTGATCTCGTGGGATTCCAGCAGCAGGGCCACCAGTTCGCTGCCGGTCAGCTCGAAGGTGATGTCATGAACGTGTTGCTGCAGCTTGTTGCCCTTTTCGGACTTGTTGGCGAAGTGTTCTGCCACCCGCTTTTTGATGTTGATGCTCTTGCCGACATAAACGACATCCCCTTTCTGGTTGTGGAAATAGTACACGCCGCATTCCTCTGGCAGGGCGTGGATTTGCTCTACGGTAAGGTTTTTGGGCAGCAGGGCTTCTTTAATGCCCAGGTTTACCATTTCCTTCACCTGTTGTTCATTATCTTCGCCGTTCAGGATGCGGCGCAGGATCTCGGCAGTGGCCAGGGCGTCGTCCAGCGCGCGGTGGCGGTTTTCCACTTCGATGCCGAGGCTGCGGATCAGGTTGCCCAGGCTGTAGGAGGGCAGGCCGGGGAAGGCCTTGCGGCTCAGGCGCACCGTGCAGAGGTTCCGGCGGGAGTAGGTATAGCCCAGGCGGGCGAATTCCTCGCGCAGGAAGCTGTAGTCGAAACGCACATTGTGGGCGACAAAAATGGCGCCTTCGGTCATTTCCACTACCTTGCGGGCTACCTCGTAGAAGCGGGGGGCATCCTGCACCATGTCCTGCGAGATGCCGGTCAGCTGAGTGATGCCGTAGGGCACGTAACACTCCGGGTTGAGGAGGGTGCTGTAGGTATCGAGGATTTGCGCCCCGTCGTGCAGCACGATGGCGATCTCGATGACCTTGTCGCGGGCGGCGCGGCCGCCGGTGGTCTCCAGGTCGACTATGGCGTACAGTTTTTGCATCATGGTCCCTGCTTATGCAACCCAGCCGTCCGGGCTGCTTCAACTGTGGCA
Source organism: Phaeodactylibacter sp. (assembly GCA_024102975.1). Classification (GTDB taxonomy): domain Bacteria; phylum Bacteroidota; class Bacteroidia; order Chitinophagales; family Saprospiraceae; genus JACJXW01. The sequence goes on from JAGFJD010000420.1 coordinate 1,767, forward strand.
AGTTTTCCCGGGCCGCTTTCAGGCCCGGGAAAACTTGCCACAGAATATACTTTAAAAAACAATATGATTGTGAAGGTAAAAATTCTCGTTGCAATCCTGGTGTTTTTTCAACTAAATTGTGGCAGCTTTCCGAGAAAAATCGCGGAACAGCCTGCTGCTGAACCGGAAGAGCAGGTATCGGCGCCGGAGGAAGAAGCTGCTTCGGAAATACCCGGCCTTGCCGAAGAAAAAGAGGAAGTGCCGGCGGAGGCGCCAGCCGAAGCGATAAAAGAACAGGAACCCGAAGAACCTCCGGGAGAAACGGCTGATGCTGCAGGCATCAGGGTAGGAGCGGAGCGCCTGCCCCTTTACCTGGAGCAACTCCGGCAGAGCAAAGGCGTTGCCTTGCTGGTCAACCAAACTTCCATGGTCGGGAATGCCCACCTGGCAGATACCCTCCTGGCCCTGGGCGTAAAGGTAACCAAAATATTCGCCCCGGAACACGGCTTCCGGGGCGCCGCCGATGCCGGCGAGAAGGTGCGCGACGGAAAGGACCTGGAAACCGGGCTGCCCATCATCTCCCTCTACGGCAGCCGCCGGAAGCCTTCGGAAAAGGACCTGGAAGGCATCGACGCCGTAGTGTTCGACATTCAGGATGTGGGGGCGCGCTTTTACACCTACATCAGCAGCATGCACTACGTGATGGAGGCCTGCGCCGAACAGGGTGTCCGCTTCCTGGTGCTGGACCGCCCCAACCCGAACGGGCACTACGTGGACGGCCCCATCCTGAATGAGGATTACCAGTCTTTTGTCGGTTTGCACCCGGTACCCGTTGTGCACGGCATGACGGCAGGGGAGTACGCCCAAATGATCAACGGCGAAGGGTGGCTGGATGGCAGCATAAAATGCGAGCTGACGGTTGTCCCCTGCGCCGGTTATAACCACGATACCCCCTATGAACTGCCGGTGGCGCCCAGCCCCAACCTGCCCAACATGCGGGCCATCTACCTCTATCCCTCCCTCTGCTTCTTTGAAGGCACGGTGGCCAGCGAAGGGCGGGGCACCAGCCATCAGTTCCAGGTGTATGGGCATCCTGATTATCCGGCGGGTGATTACACCTTTACCCCCGTTCCCATGCCGGGCGCCCGCTATCCCAAGCTGGAAGGGAAGCTGTGCCGGGGTTACAGCCTGGCGGGCAAACACCCGGATTCCATCCGTGCGGAGGCACGGCTGAACCTGGGCTACCTGATCGAATTTTACCGCAATTTTCCGGATAAAGACAACTTCTTCCTGAGCAACCTCTTTTTTGACAAGCTGGCGGGCGGAGCGGAACTGAGGCGGCAGATCATCGCCGGCAAAACGGAGGCGGAGATTCGGGGAGGCTGGCAGGAAGGGCTGAAGGCCTTTGCTAAAATCCGCGAGAAATATTTACTTTATGAATAACCGAAGAATCCCCATGACTCTGCTGTTAAGCGGTTATACTGACGCACGGCTGGTTTTGTCGACTACAGGACCGGCCGGGTCAGCATATACTGACCTCGCTGGTTTTTGTAAAGCAAAAACCAAGCGTGCGTCAGTATAACTCCCGGATATTCACTCATTCGCTCCCCGTCCTCGCTATGCTCGGCCGGGTAAAATTCAGTCATTCAGTCCATATATTTAAATGAAAATCATCCACACCTCCGACTGGCACCTGGGCCAGAAATTCCTCTACAACGGGCGGGAGGAAGAGCACCAACTGGCCCTCGACTGGCTGCTGGCCGCCATCCGGGAGCAGCAGCCGGACGGGCTTATCGTCGCCGGCGACATTTTTGACATCGGCAACCCGCCCAACTACGCCCGGCGGATGTACTACCGCTTTCTCACCCAGCTCATGGGCACGGCCTGCCGCCACGTCGTCATCACCGGAGGCAACCACGACTCGCCCTCCATGCTCAACGCGCCCCGGGAACTGCTGCAGGCCCTGAACATCTACGTGGTCGGCGAAGCCTCGGAAGACGTCAGGGAAGAAATCGTCGAGTGGAGGGATGAAAACGGCAAGCTGCTCGCCGTCGTTGCCGCCGTGCCTTTCCTGCGCGACCGCGACCTGCACCACAGCGTGTCGGGCGAAGGCGGCCCGGGGCGGGTAGAGCGCATCAAGGAGGGCCTGCGCCGGCATTACCGGGAGGTTGGGGAAATAGTTGAGGAACAATACGGCAAGGCGGGCGTGCCCCTGATCGCCACCGGCCACCTCTACGCCACCGGGGCGGAGGCTTCCGACAAGCAGGACAACATTTACATCGGCAATAAAGAGAACATCAGGGCGCGGGATTTTCCAAAGGTATTTGACTATGTTGCCCTGGGCCACATCCACCGGCCGCAGGAAGTGGGCGGGTTGGGGCATATCCGGTATTCGGGGTCCCTCCTCCCACTGAGCTTCAGCGAAACCAAAGACGAGAAGAGCGTTTACCTGCTCGAATTCGAAGGCAGGAAGCTGAAAGGCGTGGAAAGCCTGCCCGTTCCAACCTTCCGCCGCCTGAAAACCATACAGGGGACGCTGGAGGAGGTCGAGGCGGCCCTGCTCCGCTTTGGCGGAAAAGAGCGGGAGGGGTTACAGCCCTGGGTCGAGGTTTTGGTGGAGACGGGCCGGATGATTCCCCAGCTCGACAAGCGCCTGCACGAGCTGACCGCCGACATGGACCTGGAGCTGCTCAAAATCCGCATCCTGAACGACTACCGGGCGCTCGACGCCCAGGCCCCGGCGCCCGAACTGGGCGAGCTGGAAGAGCTGGAAGTTTTTAAGATGCGGTGCCAGAGCTTTGGCAGCCCTCCCGAAGAGATGGAGGAACTGGTAGAAACCTTTCTGGAATTAAGAGACTGGATGGAAGAACCGGAAGAATGAAAATCCGAAAAGTAACCATACACAACATCAACTCCCTGCGGTTGCAGGAGACGATCCGCTTCGACGACCCGCCGCTGAGCCAGGCGGGCCTGTTTGCCATCACCGGAGATACCGGGGCGGGCAAAACCACCATCCTGGACGCCATCACCCTGGCGCTTTACGGCAAAGTACACCGCAACAAGCAGGTGCTGGAAGTGATGTCTTACGGGGCGGTGGAAAGCCTGGCGGAGGTGGAGTTTGAAGTGCAGGGCGATGTCTACCGGTCCAAATGGAACATCTGGCGGGCGCACCGCCGCGAAGACGGCAACATCCTGGGGCCGGAGCGGGAGCTCTCCCGCTGGAACCCCCAAAAAGGCGCCTTCGAGATCATCGCCGAAAAGATCAGGGAGGCCGACACGATGGTCGAGGAAGTCACCGGCCTGGATTACGACCGCTTCTGCCGGTCGGTCATGCTGTCGCAGGGCGATTTTGCGGCTTTCCTCAAAGCCAGCGAGCGCGACCGGAGCGACCTGCTGGAACGCATCACTGGCACCGAGGTGTACACCCGCATCTCCATTGCCGCCTACGAGCGGCACAAACTGGAACAGCAGCAGCTGGAGGGGCTGGAAAAACAACTGGAGGCGCTGGAGGTGATGAGCGCGGAGGCCGCCGCCGCCCTGAAACAGGAACTGAAAGAAAATAAATCGGCCGCCGAAGCGGAGCGACAGGCCCTGGACCAGATCCGCCAGCAACTGGCCTGGCTGCAGAAAACAGAAGAGTTGTCTGCTGCAAAGAAGGAACTGAGCGAACGGCTGGAGTTTATTGGCAGGGAGAAGGAGCAGGCGCGGGAAGATTTCGCCCGCCTGGAAGAACACCGCAAAGCACAGCCCCTGCAGGGCCAGCTCGAACGGCTGGACGATATGCAGGAACAGAGCCGGAACCTGCAGGCTGCCCTGGCAGGCTTAGAACAGGAACTGCAGGAAGGCCGAATGGAAGAAGCCGCCGCCCGGGAAGCGCAGCAGTTGGCCCAGGAAGCGTTCAGGAAGGTTAAGGAAGAGGCAGCCGCTATGGAACCCCTGTTTGAAAAAGTAGCCGCTCTGGACGTAGAATTGCGCGAAAAAAGGGAACCTCTGGAACAAAAGCAGGAGGAATTCGGGCAGCTGCAGGAAGCGTACAGGCAACTGGAAGAGCAGCTCCGGAAAAAGCGCGAAGAGATCAGCCGCCTGGCAGCAGAGGAAAAAGAGCTGGAACGATGGAAAAAAGACAACGCCGTGCTGGCCACCCTGGCAGAGAGCCTGCCCCTGATCCAGCAACAGCGGGAAGAGCTGCGCAGCATGCTGAAGGCGCGGCAGGCCACCGGGCAGGCCGTCGCCCAACTGGAAAAAGAGCAGGTGGCCGGCCAGAAACAGGCCAAGCAACAGGAACAGCAACTCGGCAAACTCCGGAAGGAACGGGACCAGCTCCTGGAACAGTTCAAACAGCTGGCGCCGCCCAACTACGTGCAGGAGCGCAGCGAGCTGCCGGGTTTGTTGTCGCAGGAGATCGAGCAACTCAGCGAGCAGAAGCAGAACCTGCAGGAACTGCACCGCCTCAACCAGGAATACCAGAACCTGCTGAATGAGTTGTCAGGTTTCGAAGAACAACTGGAAGGCCTGCAAAGCGAGGAACTGGCCCTGAGCAAGGATCTGATGACCTCGATCGAGCAGATGGAAGCCCTGGCCCGGCAGTTGAAGTACAAACGCCATGTCTACGAGCAGCAGCTGATGATCGCCAACTACGAAAAGGACCGGGCGGCGCTGGAGGAGGGGAAACCCTGCCCCCTGTGTTTTTCCACCCACCACCCCTTCCGGGAGCAGGCAGTGCGGCCCTTTGTCGACGAGGCCCGGGCCGAGCTGGAAAAAGTGGAGGCCCGTTACGAGTTCGTGCAGCGCAGCCACCGCGAGCTGCTCAACCGCCATAAGGACATCGAAACCCGCATCGAACAGCTGGCGGGCAACGACGTCAAGCAGCTCAGCGGGCATGTAGCCCGGCAGTTTAAAAAAATACTCGACTACGAGGATAAGATCGCCAGCGTGGCCCCCGGCCTGGGCGGCGACAATTACGCCCTGGCCCGCGCCAGCCTGCTCTTCCGCAAGATCGAAGAAGCCGAAACGCGCATCCGCCAGCGCCAGGAAGCCCGCAGCCAGCTGGGGAAACTGCTCTCCCGGCTGGAAAGCCAGGAAGCCCGGCTGGCGGAAGCAGAAAAGACCTTGCAGGAACAACATACAGCATTGAAGGTGCTGGAAGGCCGCCTGCAACTGCAGCAGCAACAGCAGCAGGAACGGGAGGAACAGTTCGAAACAGGCGCCGCCCGCCTGAACGGGCTGCTTCAGCCTTTTGGCTATCAGTTCGAGGTGGAAAACGCCGCCAAAGCCTTCGACGCCCTCGCCCGGCAGAAAGAAGAGTGGGAAAAGCAGAGCGAAGCGCTGCGGCAGGCAACCCGCCACCTGGAGCTTGCCCGGCAGGCGGAAGAACAACTGGACAAGGAGGCCCGGGCCAATGCCCGGAAGCAGGAGGCCCTGCGGGCCCGGATCGAAACGGACGAAAAAGTGTGGCAGGGCCTGTCCGAACAACGCCGGCAACTGTTTGGCGAGCAAAGCCTCCCGGAAGCCCGGCAGGAGCTGCGCGATAAACTGGAGGCTGCCGGGCAGGAAGCCGAATCGGCAGCCCATCAGGCACGGGAACTCGCCCTGCGGCTCGGCAAGCTGGAGCAGTCCATCAAAGAAAAAACGGAAAGCCTGAAAGAGGCAGCGGAGAAGGCTAAAGCTCTGGAAGGCGCGCTGTCCAAAGCCCTGGCAAAGGCAGGTTTCGACGGCCTGGGCAGCCTGCGGCAGGCTCTGCTGGATGAAGAAGCTGTACTCCAACTGGAGCAACTGCGCGAGCAGCTGAGCAACCGGGAAATGGAAGCCCGCCAGGCCCTGAAAGCAACCGCTGAAAGCCTGGAAGCCGAACAGCAAAAGGCGCTCACGAAGGAAAGCAGGGAAAACCTGGAAACCCGGCTTCAGGAAAAGGAAGAAACCTATGGCCGATACCAGCAGAACATCGGCGCCTTGTCCGAAAAGCTGCGGCAGGACGAAACCCGGCGCAAAAAGGCAGCCGGCCTGGCGGAGCAGATCGAGTCCCAACGCCGGGAATACAGCCGCTGGGCCCGCCTCAACGAGATCATCGGCACGGCCGACGGGAAAAAGTTCCGCACCTTCGCCCAGGGGCTGACCCTCCGCAAGCTGGTACAGCTGGCCAACGAACACCTCCGGCGCCTCAACGGCCGCTACGTCATCAACAAGCGCAGCGACGAAGACCTCGAGCTGGAGATCATCGACACCTACCAGGCCGACAACCGCCGCTCCATGAACACCCTCTCCGGCGGCGAGAGCTTCCTGGTCAGCCTGGCCCTGGCCCTGGGCCTGAGCGACCTGGCCGGCCGCAACGCTCAGATTCAATCCCTGTTCATCGACGAGGGCTTCGGCACGCTGGACGAGAATACGCTCGACCTGGCTGTATCTACGCTGGAGAACCTGCAGGCTGGCGGCAAGACGATCGGCATCATCTCTCACGTCAAAGCCCTGAAGGAGCGGATTTCAGTGCAGGTCGTGGTGCAGAAGCGGGGCAATGGGTTTAGCAGCGTGGAGGTGATTGGGTAGAATAGTTAGTGCGTTTAGGCTCAGGCTTGTCGCCAAGGCAGGAGGATCGGGAACCTGAATGATTCCGCTGGCCGTGCAGCCGTTGGCGTCGGCGATGGCGGCTGAGGAACCTGCCGGCAGGTTGGATATTTCCTCAGTGGTTTGTCCGGTACTCCATAGGTAGGAGAATGGCGCCACGCCGCCAATTGGAAAAGCACTTAACCCAAGTTCGATATGTAGGCCCCAACTTTCGTTGGCTCAATTTTCGCAGCCAGCCGTCAACCGTCCGCCGGGGTTAATGTCTACATATCGAACACCGGTTAAGGCAGCGGTGCTGTCGCCGTAGCAGGTCATAGGCTCTGCAATTGCCGGTGCCTCTCTTTAGCTTTGGCGAGATCTGCCTTCAACTTGACTTTTTTATTCCCGCCTATAGCAAAAAAAGGAAGGGA